>NZ_JARAVO010000061.1:0-41298 GCF_033792805.1 Streptomyces sp. PA03-1a | reverse complement strand
CTCCCCTTCCCGGAGCTCCTCCCCGCCCGCCACCGGCAGCGGTCCCACCGCGGCCGCGAAGCAGACCACCGGCCTGCCCCTCGCGTGGAGCGCCGACTCCCTGGTCTGGGACAAGGGCTGCGGCCACGACTACGTCATCGCCAAGCCGCCCGCACAGGTACCTGCACCGCCGGTGGAGCAGGATGCCCGGGCGTGGGCGGCGACGCAGGGCGCGGTGCACGGGCGGCAGACGAGGGTGCAGATCTCGGTGCAGGGGCGGTCGTCGGCGGCCGTGGTCCTCGAGGCGCTCCACGTCCGGATCGTCAGCCGCGGCAACCCGGCCGCCGGGAGTGCGTACGCCATGGGCCAGGGCTGCGGGAGCGACCTCACGCCCCGCCGCTTCACCGTGAACCTCGACGTCGACCGCCCCATCACCCGCCCGGAGGACGGCGCCGACAGCGAACACGTCATCCCGGCCGCGCATTTCCCGTACCGCGTCTCCGCCGAGGACCCGGAGGTGCTGCTGGTCGACGCGATGACACGGACCCACGACGCCCGCTGGTACCTCGAACTCGACTGGTCCTCCCAGGGCCGCACCGGCACGATCCGCATCGACGACCACGGCCGCCCGTTCCGCACCAGCGGCATCACGGCACTGCCGCACTACTGGTACGGCACGAACGACGCAGGCCGGCGTGCCTGGGTCCCCTACGACAGCTAGCGCTGTGACCGCATGGGTCCGCCGGGTCGTCAGCCGCAGTAGTCGCCGGACTTGGTGTCCGGGCCGGTGCCGGCGGTCGCGGCGAGGCGGACGCCGAGGAGACGCCCGGCGGAGTTCACCGTCACCTGAAGCGACGTCACGGAACGCATGCTGGCGTCACGGTAGGGGTACGTCACGGTCCACATCCCGCCCGCGCCGTCGTCGACGCGGTCCACCGCGGGCCGCTTCGTGTCGGCAGTGGGGTAGTGCAGGGCCACGTACCGGTCCGCGGACCGCTCGGCGGCCGCCGCGTCGTGCACCGACCAGGAAGAGCCCGGGATGGGCTTCCCGACCGCCGCGGCCCCGGTCCGGGGGCCCGTCGACACGTCGACGCGGAACCCGTCCGGGTCGGGCCAACTCATGAAGGCGACCCCGCTCGGGTCCAGCTCCGCCCACACCTCCTCGTTCACGCCGTCGATCCCGCACGGCGTGTTGTCCTGGACCCGGACGATCCTGACGTCGTCGCCCAGCGCCTTGCGCACCGCCTGCCCGATCACCGCCTGCTGCTCCGCGGACGCCTGCCTGCTCGGCTCGGCGTGGTCGACGACCCGCACGTCGACGACGGTCGTCAGCACGAGGGCCACGGCCAGGAACCCCGCACCGGTCGCGGCCTGGAGCCCGCGGTGGCGCGTAGGCCAGGGCGGGACCCTCGTACCGGCGAGGCGCAGTGACAGGACCCCGATGCCCGCGCCCACGACGGCGCCCGCCACGTTGGTGGTGAAGTCACTGGTGTCGCAGTAACGGCCGATGACCGGAAGGCAGGCCTGGACGGTCTCGATCCCGCACGCCAGGAGGACCGACAGCAGCACAGGAGGCACCGGACGCCGGGCCGCCCGCACACCGAAGAAGCCGATCGGCACGAACAGGGCGACGTTCATCCAGCCCTGGGTCGTCCCGAACGCCTCCCACACGTCCTTGCTCACCGTGCACTTCACCGCGCCTGTACCGACGGGTCTGAGCCAAAGCGTCAGGAACAAGGCGGCCGTCGTCGTGGCCGCCCACGCCCCGTAGGTCCAGGGCCGGTCGGAACGGCCACGCAGGGCGACCGAGACGACCCCCAGCACGGCCGCGGAGACGAGGGCGACGAGGAGGAGGTACAACATGTGCCCTCCGAAGACGAGAGCGAACAATGCCGTACCTTTCGAGCGCGAGGAGATCAGCCGACGGCGCGCGAATCGCGGCGCGTCGGCGATCACCCTGGCGCCCACACGTCATGGGCCCTGGTTCAACTCATGACCAAGCTGTAACAGCCCACCCCTGCCGGTTCGGAAGATCACCAGTACAGGCTCCGGATCGGCGCTCGGCCCTCCGGTTGAACGCCGTTTCCTGCGGCTACGGCGTGGGCTCGGTCCCCTCCGGAAAACCCAACGCATCCAGCAGTACGGCGAAGAGGTCCTCCACGAAGGTCTCCTCCGAACGCAGTATCTCCTCGATCCGGGACTGCGGTTCCACGGCCGGGATGCCTGCCGCTGCGGCCCAGGCGAGAGCGCCTTCGGCGTCGGAAGGAATCTCCGCGTCGAGTTCCGCGCGTGTGCGGCTCACAGCCTCGTCGAACTCGGGGGTGTCCACCCACAGGAGCTGATCTTCCAGGTCCTCCGGTTCCTCGGTGACGAGTGCCGCGGCAATGTGCAGGTTGAGCCACGCCTGCCAACGTCGCCCGTCGGTTCCCAGCCCCGTCACCAGGGCGACACTGCTGTCGGATACGGACCCGACGCAGGCCGGTGCGCCGGTCCACTCGACGAGGGCGGGCAGATCGTCGTCCTCCCAGATCTCATTGTCGAACTGGAGGGTCTGCCAACCACCCGCTCGCGGCCACCACTCGTGCACCCCGTCCTTCAGCTCCTGGTCGATGCCGTCGAACACGGGCGCTTCCAGCAGCGGATGCTTGCTGCGGGCAAAGAGCAGGTGCCCGGAAAACCCCACGGGAACTCCTTCTTGGAGACGTTGCCCGCACCTTATGGGCCGCCACCGACACGGCAGGCTCGGGCCGGCTCGCGCCCCGTCCACCGCCGCTGCGACCCTTTGTGTGCGCAAGCCTCACCCGAACCGTCCGCGGCGTGGAACCCTGCGGTCGTGAACGACGACGAACCCCCGGTCGAAACGCTGGACGCCGACATGCGCCCCTGCGTCTTCTGCGGGCATCCGGTTCCTGGAAAATCGCTTGACGAGTACGACTGCCCCGTGTGCGGCGACCCGGAAGGGCGCGACGTACTGCTGTGAGTGAGTCACCTGACCGCGCTCACCGTTGGCGCGGCCTCGCTCTTCCGATGCGACGACAACGCGCGCATCGAGGTGCGCGCCTCGTCACATGCCGGAAACATACGCGGCGACGATCCGCCAGTAGGGTCCCGGCATGCTCCTTTTCCACTTCACGCGGCCGGGGCTGTGGCCGCTGATTTTGGCAGACGCGGAGATCAGGGCGACCTGGCCGGAGGAGCTGGAGGACGTACCGGAACTGGCGCGGTCCGTGCACCTGACCGCCGATCCGAGTCCGGGGTCGCTGCCGGGGGCCTTCCGGGACCGCACCGTGCGGTTCACGGTGGAGGTTCCCGCGCCGGAGGCGCAGCGGTGGCACGCGTGGGCGGGTACGAGGCTGCCCGCGGGGTCCGCGGAGGCGCTCGCGGCGTCCCGGTTCGACGGTCGTCCGGACGAGTGGTTCGTGCTCGAGCGGGCCATCCCGTCGGCGGAGTGGGTGTCGGTGATCGACCTCGGTGTGATGGCGCCGCTCTGGCCGCGTCCGTAGCCGCGTCGGCGGGCCGTCACCAGGTCGTGGGGCCGGCGCCGCGCCACTCGACGAGGTCGCTGTCGTACAGGTCGCCCAGGCGCATGCGGAGCCCGGCGCGGCGGGCCAGCGCGAGGACGTCCCGGGGTCCGTAGGCGAGGCCGAGGATCCTGCCGTCGCACCGCACGCGGCGGCCGCCGGTGCCCGAGGGCGGGTACACGATCACTCGGCATCGCACCGGCTCAGCGTGGACCCGCAGGGGCGGGAACGCATCCTGGCGGAATGTCCGGTCGGAGTATCCGGGCGAGCGCCGCGGCCCCGCAGGGCTTACGAATGGAGGGACATCAAAGCGCCGGAGAGAGTGGCTGGGCATGCGCGTTGTCGTGGACCTCACCCGTTGCCAAGGCTATGCGCAGTGCGTGTTCCTTGCGCCGGACGTGTTCGAACTGCACGGCGAGGAGGCACTGCTGTACGACCCGGCGGTCCCGGGCGACCAGTACGAACGCGTGCGCCAGGCCGCCGCGGCGTGCCCGGTGCAGGCGATCCTGGTGGGCGAGGAGGTGAGCGCCGGTGTCCGCTGACCTCCTGGAGGGCCGGATCGTCATCGTCGGGGCGTCGCTGGCGGGCCTGCGGGCCGCGGAGACGCTGCGCGAGAAGGGCTTCACCGGTTCGCTGACCGTCGTCGGGGACGAACCCCACCCGCCGTACGACCGGCCGCCGCTGTCCAAGGGGGTGCTGCTCGGCAAGGTGTCGGCGGACGCCACCGGGCTGCCGATGCGCCGTGATCCGGAGGCGGAGTGGCGGTTGGGGGTGCGCGCCACCGGGCTGGACCCGGTGGGGAAGCGAGTCCTGCTGGGCGACGGCTCGTCGCTGCCGTTCGACCGGCTGCTGATCACGACCGGGACGCGGGCGCGGCCCTGGCCCGTTCCGGAGGAGGCCGCCCTCGACGGGGTGTTCACCCTGCGCACCAGCGACGACGCCGCGCGCCTGGCCGAGCGGCTGGCCGCCGGGCCGCGCCGGGTGCTGGTGATCGGCGCGGGCTTCACCGGTTCGGAGATCGCGTCGGTCTGCCGCGAGCGCGGTCTGGAGGTCACGGTCACCGAACGCGGCCCGGCGCCGCTGGTGGGGGCGCTCGGCGGGACCTTGTCGAAGCTCGCCGCCGCCATGCAGCGGGCCCACGGTGTGGACCTGCGCTGCGGCGTGACCGTCACCTCGCTGCGCGGCAACGGCAGGTTCACCGGTGCGGACCTGTCGGACGGCACCCGTGTCGACGCGGACGTGTGCGTCGTCGCGATGGGCGCGGTCCGCAACGTCGAGTGGCTGGCGGAGTCCGGGCTGGCCGCGGGCCCGCGCGGGATCGCCTGCGACGCCGGCTGCCGGGCGTTCACCATGTACGGGATCGTCACGGACGACGTCTTCGTGGCCGGTGACGTCTCGCGCTTCCCGCACCCGCTGTACGAGTACCAGCTGCTCTCCCTCGAGCACTGGCGCAACGCGGTGGACCAGGCCGAGGTCGCCGCCCACAACATGGTCAGTCCGGGGCCGCTGCGGCGTCCGCACCTCGCGGTGCCGACGTTCTGGTCGAGCCAGTTCGGCTACAACATCAAGTCGGTGGGCGTCCCCACCTTCTCCGACCACGTGGTCATCGCGCAGGGCTCACTGGAGGAGCGCCGCCTGGTCATGGCGTACGGCTACCGCGGCCGGTTGACCGCCGCGGTCACGGTCAACATGGCCAAGTCGCTGGAGTACTACGAGCGCCTCATCGAGACGGCCGCCCCGTTCCCGCCCCCGCTGGGCGCGTCGGACCGCCGTACGGCGGCCGAGGTCGTGCTCCCTTCCGATGTGCCGGACCCGAGCCGGCTCTCGCACGGTCCCACGGTCGCGCTCACCGGGTACCTGCCGGACCGGCGGCTGGTCCTGGCGAGGCCCGCCGGGTGACCCACCCCCGCCCATCCACGAGGAGCCACCACGCATGACCGCCGAGACCCTGCTGGAACGGATCACCGATTACGCCAGCCGCCCCGACCCGTACCCGCTGTACGCGGAGCTCCGCGAGGCCGGGCCCGTGGTGCGGCAGACGGACGGCAGCTACCTGGTCGGCACGTACCACGAGATCGTCGGCCTGCTCCACGACCCGAGGCTCAGCGCCGACCCCCGCAACCGCACCACACCGGCTGCCCCGGCGGCGGAGGAGACGCAGCACCTGCCGTTCCTGCGGCTGGACGACCCCGAGCACCACCGGTTGCGCACGCTGGCCATGCGGCCGTTCGGCCCGCCCCACAACCCCGGCCGGGTCGACGCGATGCGCGGGCAGATCACCCGGATCACCGGGGAACTGG
Source organism: Streptomyces sp. PA03-1a (assembly GCF_033792805.1). Taxonomy (NCBI): domain Bacteria; kingdom Bacillati; phylum Actinomycetota; class Actinomycetes; order Kitasatosporales; family Streptomycetaceae; genus Streptomyces; species Streptomyces sp. PA03-1a. The sequence continues at coordinate 35,498 of NZ_JARAVO010000061.1, read as the reverse complement.
TCGAGGGGCTCCGGGGCCGCGACCACATCGACATCGTCGACGACCTCGCCTACCCCCTGCCGGTCACGGTCATCTGCCGGGTGCTCGGTGTGCCGCGCGAGGACGAGCCGCGGTTCCGGGAGTGGACCGACCTGCTCGTCGCCTCCGCCGACATCGGCCCCGGCGAGGACACCGCCGCGCGGGCCGAGGCGGGCCGCAAGGCCCAGATGGAGATGGGCGCGTACCTGCTCGGCCTCGCGGAGCAGCGCCGCGGCCGGCCCACCGGCGACCTGCTCTCGGACTTCGTCAACGAACCGGATCCGGAGCTGCGGCTCACCGACGAGGAACTGGCGCAGACCGCGATCCTGCTCCTCATCGCGGGGCACGAGACCACGGTCAACCTGATCACCAACGGTGTGCTCACGCTGTTGCGCCACCCCGACCAGCTGGAGCGGCTGCGCCGGGAGCCGGAACTGCTGCCGGAGACGGTGGAGGAACTGCTGCGGTACGAGCCGCCGGTGCACCTGCGCGAGCGCATCCCCCTCGCCGACGTGGACATCGCGGGCACCGTCGTGCCGAAGGGCACGTCCGTGATCCTCGCGCTCGCCTCGGGCAACCGTGACCCCCTGCGGTTCCAGGACCCCGAACGGTTCGACCCCGCCCGCAAGGACAACGAGCACTTCGGCTTCGGCAGCGGCGTCCACCTCTGCTTCGGCGCACCGCTCGCGCGCATCGAGGCCCAGGCGGCGCTCGGCGCGCTGCTGCCCGGTCTGGGTACGGCGACCCTGCTGCATGACCCGCCTCCCTACCGGCGCAACGCCATGCTGCGCGGGCCCCGTCACCTCACCGTCAGGTTCTGATGCCCCTCGCTCGCCTCAGGCTTCGGTGGTGCGGTGCCGGGCCCGGAAGGCCGCTGCCTTGACGCGGTTCCCGCAGGTCCTCATCGCGCACCATTCACGCCGGCGGCCCCGGGAGCGGTCGAGGTAGACCTGGGTGCACTCCGGGCGGGCGCACTCGCGCAGCAGCGCCCCCTCCTCGCCGCCGATGATCTCGACGGCCTCGCGGGCGACGGCGGCGAGGCCTTGTGACGCCGAACCGGAACGGCTCGTACCGTCGGGGCCGAGCTGCGTCACCACGGGTGCCTGGGCCGCGTGGCGGTTCACCGCGGCGACCGCTCCGGCGGGCAGCGGTTCGCCGTCGAGCCGCGCCACGACCAGGGCGTAGATCGACTCCCGCAGGTCCACGGCCGCCGCGAGGTCCGACGCGTCGGAGCCGGGCTCGCGGTCGAGCATCCGGGACTCGACGAACCAGGAGTCGAGGAGCTCGGGCGAGGCGAGCTTCTCCGTGGGCACCGCATTGCGTCGTGCGCGCAGCGTGCCCAGGAAGTCGAGGGCGAGCGTCCCACAGGGGAAGGCATGGTTCACATCACCATCCTAACCGGTGACCCGCGATTCGTCACTGGCTTGACAGGTGACTTCGCCCCGTGACACGGTCGTCACCGTTCAGAACGGTTACTCATGATGTGGGGGACGCCACAATGGCTGTCGTACGTTTCCACCTGCTCTCCTCGCTCAGCCCGTCCGAGGCACTGGCGGTGCTCACCGACTTCGGTCCCGCACGGGCCCGGACCTGGCCCACCATCGACGCCGAACACCTCACGGTGCACGCGATCGGCGACACCTGGGCCGAGGTGACCGAGGGCACCGCGTCCGCCTGGGAGCGGGCGCGCTACGACTGGGACGCCGGGACGGGAAGGGTCGCCATCACCACGCACGACTCGAAGGTGTTCGGCCCCGGCGGCGGATGGATCTTCCAGCTGACCCCCGAGGGGAACGGCACACGGGTCGACGTCGAGCTCACCCGCACCCCCGGCACGCTCAAGGGCAAGGTGCTCGCCACCCTGCTCCCCGTCGCCGCCGCATCCCTGCGCAAGTCCTACCGGGAGCCCTTCAAGGCGGTGTGATCACGCCGGCTCCGGCGCGGCGGCGGCTCCGGCCCGGACCGACCCCATTGCGGGCGGTTGGCCCGATTCCACCCCTCGAACTCACTGTCGAGATCCGGCTACCGTCCGTACACTGACAAGTTGCAGGCATGCGGGCAGTGCTGACCGGGGGGAGCCGCCATGTCCGAGCAACCGCACGGCACCGCGCACGGATACGGATACGGATTCGTCATCCCGCCCATGCCGTCCACCCCGCCGCCCGCGCCGCCGGACGGGCTGCGCGCGGCGGCGGTGGGGCTGCTCAACCTCAGTGGTCTCGGCCTCGGTTACGCCCTTACCCGGCGCTGGGTGCTCATGGCCGTGTGCTGGTTCGCGACCGGCATCCTGCTGCTGGTGGCGCTGCCCGCGGACCCCGACGGCGTGCCCGTGGGCCTGGTGGCCGTCTACCTGGTCCTCCTCCTGGCCGCGGCCGTCCACGGCGCCGTGGTCGGCCTGCGCACCCGGCTGGTGCGGCCCGCGGGCGCTCCCCTGGCGATCGCCCTCGGACTGGTGCTGCTGGCCGTACCGGCCGGCGGCGTCGTGCTGTACGACATGGCCCGCGACGAGGCCAACGAGCAGGCGCTCCTGGACCGGCTCGACCAGGCCGACCGGCTCGTGCGGGCCGGGGGGAGCAGACCCTTCGACGCGGCCCGGTCCGACTACCGCAAGGCCCTGGGCGAGTACCGGGACATCAGATCCGGCCACCCCGGCTCGCGGGCCGCGGCCCGGGTACCCGACCGCCTGAAGACCTACTACACGACCGTCGGCGCCGCCTACGAGCAGCAGGACTACTGCGCGGCGATACCGGCACTGACGTACCTGCGCACGGTCCCGGACACCATGGGCAAGCAGACGCTCGGCGCGCTCGCCCAGTGGCCCGACGACCGCCTGGCCGCCTCCCTCTACGAGTGCGGGGCGCAGCGACTGGGCAACGAGGACGCCGGCTGGACGGATAACTTCGGCGACCTCCTGGGCACCTTCCCCGACTCCGAGCAGGCCGCGAAGGTCGCACCCGCCGTCGACTCGGCCGTGGACAAGGCCGCGAAGGACGTGAGCGGCTCCGACCCCTGCCCCGCCGTCGACCGGCTGCGCACCCTCGGCACCCAGGCCGGGGGGCTGAACGCCGGCGCCGGGGACGTCGGCGACGCCGTCGCCGCCTCCGCCGCCCGGGCCGGGAGGAGCGCCGACTCGGGGGTGTACGCCTGTGGGGTCGACCAGTACAAGGACGGCGACTTCGGTGAGGCGCGGGAGACGATGAACACGTTCGTCGCCGACAACAAGAGCGCGAAGAACCGGGCGCTGGCCAAGAAGTTCGCCATCGCGGCGGAGGTCGCGGACGAGATCCCCGCGGCGGGCAAGCGCCTGCCCACGCTGGCCTCCGGCGGCAGCATCTCGGTCACGATCAAGAACGACAGCCCCAACCCGATCACGGTGCTCTACACCGGGCCGGTGACCGGCAGCCTCACGCTCAAGGCCTGCCGCAGCTGCACCTCGTACTCACTCCTGACGCCCTCCCTCGCGGGGTTCAAGCCCTGCCAGGACAGCGGCACGAACTACCCCCAGCGCACCATCCGCCTGCCCGTCGGCACCACGTACTTCCTGCACAAGTCGACGTCGTCCGACGGATCGAGCCCGGCGTCCGACAAGGCCACGCTCAAGCCCGGCTACATCTACACCGAGTGCGCCTACACGACGAAGTCCTTCGGCTTCTGACCGTCCGGCCACCCTCGTCCGCCTCGTCAGTCCGAACCGCCGCCTCCGCCGCCGCAACCGAAGCCGCCGGAGTGGTCGGTGTAGCCGGAATGGCCGGCACCGCCGTCGGCGCCGTGGCCCGTGTCGCCGTCGGGGTAGTCGGCGCGCCAGCGCAGGAACTCGTGCCTGCCGAACGGGAACAGGCCCTCGTCCGCGACCGCTCCGCGGCCGATCAGCCCCGCCTCACCGGTGAAGGCCGGGACGAGCGCGGTCAGCGCCGGGTCGCCGTAGAGGGCGACCGCGAGCAGGATGTCCTCCTCCGCGAGCCCTGCGGGACCCTGCGGCATCGGCGTACCCCGCCGCAGGTCCGCCAGGTACCGGCGGGCGGCCCGGGTCGGGCTGACCCGCACCAGGCGCAGCAGCCCCGCCCCGGCAAGTTCCGCCCGCATCCGGGACAGCGCCGTGCGCACGACCGCGCGCCCGAGCAGTTCCCTGATCCCCGCGGGGCGGTACAGCCCGACCCGTATCGCCTTCTCCAGCGGGTGGCGGTGCGGCGGCGGGTCCGCCTGTTCCGGGGAGACCTCCCGGCGCAGGGTGCCCGGCCGGCCGGACTCCACGGCGCCGCGCAGGTGCAGCGCCACCACGGCGACCGTCACGGCGGCCCTCGGGCCCCCGCGCAGCAGCGCGATCTCGTGCGGTTCCAGCCGGACCGCCGTTCCCTCGTCCATGGCACCACCCCCCGTGCGTGTGCCCGGTACGTGCCCATCGGCGGGGGTGGTCGAAGCCTGCCGGGGCGGGGTTCAGAGGGCGATTTGAGGGTGCCGTAGCGGACGTACGGCCGGTGGTGTAGGTGCGGCCGGCGGTCCTTCACCGGTACGGGGCGGGACTGCCGGGGCTGATGATGCGTGTGTAAGGAAATGTGCCGGGGGAATTGCCTTGGGGTGCTCCCCTACGGCAGGCTGTCGCTCCAGTCAGGCCCTGTCATCCGCACACCCGTACGTACACGCGTACGGGGCAACGGAGTTGGCCGGTGGTCGCCGGGGGCGGTCCGAGCCGGTGGGAGGGGCACGATCGCGTCCGGGAGATCACCGAACGGGCCGCGCTGGAAGGAAACCGTGTGAGCCGGATCTCGGTCCGGGGGATCGCGGTGGCTTCGGCCACGGCGGTCACCTCCGTGGGCGCCGTCGTCGGTGTCGCCTCGAGCAGCCAGGCGAGTGAGCAGCCCTTCGCCGCCTCCGAAGTCGACACCGTCCTGTCGGACATACCCGCCGGCCAGCGGGTCCAGCAGGCGTCGCTGACGCAGCAGGTGCAGGCGCAGTCCGACGCCGCCGACGTCGGCACCAGGAAGACCGCGGAACAGGCCGCCCGCAAGCAGGCCGCCAAGGACGCCACCGCCCGCAAGGCGGCGGAGGAGAAGGCGGAGGCCGACCGCAAGGCCAAGGCCGCCGCCCGCGCGGCGCTGGTCGTGAAGGCCTCGTACACCGTCGCCGAGGTCAAGGCCATGGCCCAGGCGATCATCGGTGACGCCTCGCAGTACCAGTGCTTCTCCAACATCGTCACCCACGAGAGCGGCTGGAACTACACCGCGACCAACTCCTCCTCCGGCGCCTACGGCCTCGTCCAGGCCCTGCCCGGCTCCAAGATGGCCTCCGCGGGCGCCGACTGGCGCACCAACCCGGGCACCCAGATCAAATGGGGCCTCAAATACATGGACAGCCGTTACGGCAGCCCCTGCGGCGCCTGGTCGTTCTGGCAGGCCAACAACTGGTACTAGCGTCCGTCGAGGTCGGCGGCGGCCGCCGAAGTGGCGAGCGCAGCGGAAGGTTGACGGTATCTGTCTGCGCGGGCTTGCGAACGTCGCCCGGCACCGCTCCTCCGCGGCCGACCCCCACACCATCAACGCGGTGACGCCGTTGACGGACCTCACCACCGTGCAGTCCCCCACCAGGGTCTCGGTGAACACCCATGCGTTGAACCTCGCGCCGGGCGCCACCGGCACCGTCACCGGCCTCGCGGAGATCCAGACGCCCGCCGGCTGGCGGCCGCTGCCCGGCGCGTGGCTCTCGTACACGAACGCCCAGGGCGGGAACAAAGTCGGCGGCGCGCTCACCGACAGCCAGGGCCGGTACACCCTGAAGGTGCCCCCGAGCAGCCCTGTCGCCGCCGGCGAGGTCGTCCTCGGGGGTGTCGACGACCCGTTCGCGGCGGAGTCGGCGCAGCCCCTGACCGTCCACGTGGCGTTCGCGACCGTGCTCAACGTCAAGACCAGCCTCGACGACCGGTCCCGGCTGCGCGTGGACGGCTCGGTGAAGTTCCAGGACAGCCGTGGGCACTGGCCCGCCAAGCCGGCCGTCACGCTCGAGTACTCCAAGGACGGCAAGACCGGCTGGAAGGCCGTGGCCACCCTCCCGGTGACGGTCCGCCACAACGAGCCCGGCGTCGCCGAGACCTTCAGCCACACCTGTATGGCTACTGGCGTACCCGTTTCCAGGGCAACCCCGATCTCGCCACCGCGGTCACCAAGAGCGTCCACCTCTCCCGGCGGGCCACCCGGATCACGGGGTTCAACGCCTCTCCCGAGCCTGTGCGGAAGGGTGCCCTCACGAAGGTGGGGGGCACCGTCCAGTACCGGAGCGGCACCACCTGGAAGGCCCTTCGCGACACCCGGGTGTCCTTGTACTTCCGGCCCCGCGGCGCCAAGAGCTACCGGTACGTGCACGCCTTGGGCGTCGACGGCAAGGGCCGTTTCTTCAATCTGGAGCGGGCGACCCAGGACGGCACCTGGGCGGTGACCTTCGACGACGCGACCGGGACCGGCTACTTCGTCCGCAAGAGGGCCTCGGACTACGTCGACGTCAGCCCGTAGCCACGGGGTCCGGTTCCCGCGGGTTGCTGCCGGGTTCCGGCCGGGCCTGGTGGTGCGGGGGTGATGGCCTCCTCGATGCCGCTTGAGCGCCAACAGGCCCCTCGGAGGCGGTCTCCAGGGGCCTGTTCGATGCCCGCGTGCCGTATCCGGCGGCTTCCCTGGCCTTCCAGCGGGAGGCCGTCTGGGTGCTCGACGGCAGGCTCACCTTCCACGAGGGCGATGTGGTGCACGAACTCGGCCCGGGCGACTCGATCGAAGTCGACGCACCCGTCCCGTGCGTGTTCGCCAACACCAGCAATGCCGAGTGCCGCTACGCGATCGTCCTCACCCGGGTCGAAAGGCCGTGAACCTTTCCCCGTGCCGCGGACCAGCAGCGGCCCGTGATCAGGAAGAACGTCTCGGCCGTGGCCATCCAACCGAGGTTGCGGTCGCGTGGCAGGCCCGTGAGGACGGCGCCGGGGCCGTCCGGTACCGCTCGTGCGGCGGCGGCAGTGACGCCACGTACCGGCGCAGGACGGGAGGGCGACGGCGTGCCGGACGAGATCCGGTACGCGACGTCCGGGCTTCGGGTCGGCGGGAGCGAGATCGCCGGGTACGTCGACGCCTACGATGACGAAGAGGTCCGGCGTGTGCAGCCCGAGCGTGGGCGCGAGCCGCCGGAGCGTGGACGCGGTGGGCGGTCCGGACTCGCCGACGGCGCCCGCCGGCTACCGGTGCACCGTCAGCCGTTCCAGCAGCACCTCGAAGGGCTCACCTGCCGTCATCGGGTGCGGAGGTGCCGGCGACGGCCGGTCCGAGCCCGGCGGGGAGGTGGGCGACCGCCAGCGCGACCGCCTCTTCCGCGGTGGCCGCCTCGCCGATCACACCGTCCCCGAGGTGGAGGTGGTCCTTCACGCGATACGGATGGCCGTCGTGCGCGGGGACGATGGCCACCTCCAACCGGGACGGGTGCCCGGTGCGGGCGCTGAAGCCCAGTACCCAGTGGCTGGAGAACGCGAAGAGCTGCCGCAGCCGCGGCTCGGCATGGGCCGCCTGCACGAGGAGCCGGAAGCCGTCGAAGTCAGGCGCCTCCGCCGCCTGTTCGTGCAGCCTTCGCCACTGCAGCTCGACCTCGGCGGCCGGTCCGCGTTCATGGGCTTCGGCGCGCTCGCTGGGGTGGAGGAACGAGAACCGTTGGTGCAGGTCGCGGAATCCGGTGCCGTCCCCCCAGGCCGCCCCCACCCGCACCACGTCCCCGAGGTCGGCCGTGCTCCCCGAGATCAGCTCGACCCCCCGGCTCCATCCGGAGAACGTGAAACCGCGCTCCTTGGCGTACGTGTGGACGACCAGCGGATCACGGTCGGGCACGGCGGTGGCGACACGCGCCTGGAGGACTGCGTCACCGCCGTCACGCACGATCACGAGATCGGCGCCGAGGCCGGCCGCTGCCTGCTCCAGGGCGGCGGACAGGCCAGCTGCGGCGATCAGGTCGGGATAGAGGTCGGGGTCCACGCGCCCAGTGTGGCGTCACCGCGCCGCGCGGGGAACACCGGCACGGCCCGTACGGCTCCGGACGACCCCGGCCGGTGAGCGCCGGGCCGGGGTCGTGAGGTGGCGGTGGGGGTGGCGGTCAGCGCAGCGACGCGGGCAGGTCCTCGCGGTGGACGATGCCCATGCGCTGAGTGGCGCGGGTCAGGGCCACGTACAGGTCGCTGGTGCCGAACCGTGCCGGTTCCACGACCAGGACGTGGTCGAACTCCAGCCCCTTGGCCTCCCGGGGGCCGAGCAGCACCACGGGCAGGGTGAGGTCGGGCTCGGCGCCGGCCGTGACCCCGTCGAGCGGGGCGGCGATCTCCGCGTGCAGCGCGCGCGGCGCGATCACCGCGAGGCGCCCCTCGTGGGGGGTCAGTTCCGCGACGGCCCGCGCCACCGCGCCGGCCAGGTCCGCGCCGGCGTGCCGCGTCCACGGCTTCTCGCCGGTGGAACGGACCGACCGGGGCGGCTCGAAGGCGGGGTCCTCGATGCGTACGACCTGCGCGGCCAGGTCCATGATCTCCGCGGGCGTACGGTAGTTGACGCCCAGCCGCACGTGCTCGAAGCGGTCGCCGACGTACGGCTCGAGGATCTTCTCCCAGGAGCCGACGCCCGCCTCCTCCGAGGTCTGCGCCGGATCGCCGACCAGGGTCAGCGAGCGGGTCGGGGACCGTCGCATCAGCAGGCGCCACGCCATCGGCGACAGCTCCTGCGCCTCGTCGACGATGATGTGCCCGAACGCCCACGTACGGTCGGCGGCGGCCCGCTCGGCGGCGCTGCGGTGGTCGGCCTCCTCCTGCCGGTCGGCCATCCGCTCGGCGTCGATGATGTCGTGGGCGGCCAGGACCTCGGACTCCGCGTCCTCGAACTCGAACGACTCCGAACCGCGCGACACCTCCAGGACGCCCTGGGCGTAGGCGATCTGCTCCTGGCGTTCGGCCTCGGCGGCGGCCCGCGCGGCGCTGTCGTCGACGCCGAGCAGTTCGGCCGCCTCGTCCAGGAGCGGCACGTCGGCCGGGGTCCACTCGCCGTCGTCCGGGGCGCGGCGGATCGCCCGGGCGTCCTCGTCCGGCAGGTACGCCGGCTCGGCGAGGTAGCCGGCGAGGAACTCCTGCGGGGTGAGCAGCGGCCACAGCTCCGCCACGGCGGCCCGCACCCCCGCGCTGGCGGCGACGCCCTTGCCGAGCTGTGCGAGGTCGTCCGGGCCGAGGAAGTTGGGGCCGCCGTACGGGTCCGCGCCGATGCGGTCGGCGAGCTGCGCGGTGAGGGCGTCGATGACGTGGAACGCGAAGTACGGCCGGGCGAGGTTGTGCGGCTGGCGCGTCTCGCGGGCGGCGTCCCGGGCCTGGTAGGCCATCTCCCAGTCCAGGACGAGTTCGCCGTCGTCGTGCGGGATGACGATCGGCGCACCGGGCTCGGGCAGTACCTGGCGGTCGCGCAGGGCGAGAGCGAGCGCCTCGGCCATCTCCGCGCTGCCCTTGACGGCCGCCGCGCGCGGGGTGTCGGTGCCGCGGGCGTGGACGCCGGGGAAGAGTTCGGCCTGCGTGGCGAGCATGACGCCGGTCTCGCCGAGGGCGGGCAGCACCTCGCCGATGTAGCGGAGGAAGGCCGGGTTGGGACCCACGATCAGGACCGCGCGCTTGGCCAGCAGCTCACGGTGCTCGTACAGCAGGAAGGCCGCCCGGTGCAGCGCGACCGCGGTCTTGCCGGTGCCGGGGCCGCCCTCGACGACGAGGACGCCGCGGTGCGGAGCGCGGATGATGCGGTCCTGGTCGGCCTGGATGGTCCGCACGATGTCGGCCATGCGGCCGGTGCGGGCCGAGTTGAGGGCGGCGAGCAGCACCGCGTCGCCGGTGCGGTCCTCGAAGCCGCTGCGGTCGTCGTCCTCGAGGTCGAGGATCTCGTCGTGCAGCTCGGTGACCCGGCGGCCGTCGGTGGTGATGTGCCGGCGCCGGCGCAGTCCCATGGGCGTGTGCCCGGTGGCGACGTAGAACGGCCGGGCGACCGGTGCGCGCCAGTCGATCAGGAGCGGGGTGTGGTCGGTGTCGTCCTCACGGATCCCGATGCGGCCGATGTGGTGCGCGGCACCGTCCTGGAGGTCGATCCGGCCGAAGCACAGCGAGCCGTCGACCGCGTTGAGGGCCGCCAGCAGACCGGAACGCTCGGCGACGAGGACGTCGCGTTCGAGACGGGCCTGCATGCCGTTGCCCACCGGGGTCAGCGCGTCCTCGACGCGCCGGGTGGCGACCCCGCGCAGCGTGTCGACCCGCTCGTAGAGCCGGTCGATGAATTCCTGCTCCTTCTGCAGTTCGACTCTTTCGCGAGTTGACACATTCGCTCCCTGTCCGATATGGTGATTCCAGTGGCCCCCGGTGAGGGGCCGTTTCTGTGCGCGCACAGAAACACTCAATATACGTGAGGAAATCCCCGTACCGCAATTGCGGTACGGGGATTTCCTGCGTTCGGGGGCGGGGCCTGGGCCTCGGTGCTGCGAAGGTGCCGGGACGGTACCGGGACGCCCCTCCGGCGGGCTCCGGCGCGCGCAAAAAAGAAAGGGAAAGGAGCTCGTCCGCTCCAATCCGTTCCCAACGTACAGCGCACCGGGGGGCTTGCGGCAAGCCCCTGGGGGTGCCGCAGAATCGCCCGCCGTAACCGGAATTCGGGGCGTGGGAAGGCATGAAGTGCATGCGCTGTCGTCGGCGTACGGGGCACATCGAACCGCCGGTGGCGGCCGGCACCCGGGAGCTGCGGGATCCGGAGGGGCCGGGTGCCCCTATGATCAACGCCCGCTGGACGAACGATCGAAGCGGGGGCGGACGATGACCTACCGGCGTGCGGCGATACCGGTCCTGACCGGGGGATTGCTGCTCACGGCGCTGTTGTGGTGGGCGGGGTCGAGCGCGCACGCGCTGAACCTGCCGGGCACCGTCGACGTGATCGGCGGCCGGGCGGCCACGGAACTCGGCACGTGGCTGACCCCCTGGTCGTACGACCCGCCGGGCTGGGGGCAGCCCTTCGGCGCGCCGACCGGCGGCACCGACTACCTCACGCTGTACAGGACCGGGCTGCAGATCCGGTTCGCCGCGGTCTTCGCGTCCTTCGTGCCCGGGGCGCTGCTCCTGCTGCGCAGGCTGCCCCCGGTGCACGGCCGGTGGCCCGCCACGCTGCTCGCGGTGTGGGCGTGGGGCCTGGTGGCCGGAACGCTGGCGGTCACCGTCTCCGCGCCGTGGCTGATCGCCTCGCACGGGCACGGCAGCTACCGCTTCCTGCCCCAGCTGGCCGCGGTGATCACCACCGGGCGGGAGGCCGTCGCGGTGGCCGCGCTGCTCGCGGCGGCGGTGACGGTGCTCACGGCGCGCATCACGGCCAAGGGCGCGGACCCGCTCCCCCAGGCGGTCGTCCCGGCGCGTGCGGGCCGGCTGGCCGCGACCGTCGGGACGGCGGTGGTCGCGGTGTCCCTCGTGGTGCTCTCGTACCAGTCGGTCGCCGCCGCCCTCCAGACCTACTCCCCCGGCATCGGCCTGCTCTCCGAACCGGGCGACCTGCTGCGCCAGTGGCTGCTCCTCGGTGCCTGGACGACCCCGTCAGGCGGCCCGCTGACCGACTGGCTCCTGGCCCGCGCCGCCGACCTGCTGCTGCTCGCCGTGGTGTGGTGGATGCTGCGGCGGCTGCCCGTACTGCTGACACGGGCCACGTTCCCCGCGATGGCGGTCGGCGCGGTCTGCGCGACCGTCCTCGGGCTGATCGCCTCGCAGTTGCTGCGGGTCACCGTGGACGGTGCCGGTCTGCACTGGGGGCTGCTGTCCCTCTCCGCCAGTCTGGGCATCGGGGTCCCGGCCGCGCTGACCTTCGGCCTTGCGGCGGGCGTGGCGGCCGCCACCACGCTCCGGGTCGCCGAGCGCCGCGCGGTGGGGGGTTCCTGACACCATGGCCGACCACCACGTCGCCGCCCTGGCGTATCTGTCCTGGAATCCCTCCGCGCCCGCGGACGTCCTGCTGCGACTGCTCAGGCACGACGACCGGGTCATCAGACGGAACGTCGCCCAGCGAAGAGGTCTGCCATTGGAAGTGGTCGACGCGATCCTGACGGACCCGGACCCGGCGCTACGGGCATGCTTCGCCGAGAGCGAGAACGCGGACCCGGCCCAGCGGGCCCGCCTCCTTGACGATCCGTCGCCGCGGGTCATCCTGGGCCTGGCCATCGGCCCGACGCCGTACAGGACACGCGTGGACCCGCTGCCCGACTGGGCGTACGAACGTCTCCTCGCCCACCCGGACGGGCGGATCCGCTGCGAGACCGTCATCTCGCGCCTCGTGCCCGGCCACCTCCTGGCGCGACTTGCGGACCATGCGGACGGCCCCCTGCGCCAGGCGGCCTGCCGCGCGTGGGACTCCCTCACCGACGACGCCAAGGAAGCGCTGCTCCACGACGACGACCTCGATGTGCGACGCGCCGCCGCAATGCGCGTCTGCCATCAGGACGCAGAACGCACGGCCTGGCTCGTGGAGAGCCTCACGAACCCCTGGGACCTGGCCAGGGTGCTCCGCGGCGGGCTGCTCAGCCGCGAGCTCGCCGAACGCCTGGTCACCGGCGACCGCCCGGGGGCCGTCGCCGCCAACCCCTCCCTCCCACCGGACCTCGTCGCGCGGTTGGCCACCCACCCGGATCCGCACGTGCGGCTGGTCGTCTCCGCCAGGCCGGAGCTGACGGAGCGGGAACGCGCGGCCGTCGACTACACCGTGGGCCCCGAGGACCGCCTGGACGCGCTGGACTGGGTTCGGGAGGCCCAGGACGACCCGGAGGTCCTGCGGCGATGTGCGACCTCCGCGCACACGTGGCTGCGCCGCAGCGCCGCCGTGTGCCCCGGCCTGGAGCCCGAGTACGTCGAACTGCTGTCCCGCGACGAGGACTTCGCCGTGCGGCTCCTGCTGTGCGAGTTCCACCCGGAACCGCCGCCGGAAACGCTGCTGGACCTCTACCTCAACGGCACCCACCGCGCGGTCGAGTGGTTCGCCAACCACCCGCGGTTCCCCGCCGCGGGCCTCGCGGAGCGCTTCGCGGACTCGGCGGACCCCGAGGCAGGTCGTCTCGCGTTGACCGACCCGGACCTGCCCGTGCGGACCCTGGAGGAGTTCGCCCGCGACCCCGACCGGCGCTGGGCTGCGGCCCGTCACCCGCGGCTGCCCGTACCGCTGATCCGCGAACTGCTCGACGACCCCGGCACGACCCATCACGCCGCCGGCAACCCCGGTCTGCCCGCCGAGGACATGCACCGGCTCCTGGACGGCGCCGGGGTCCCCGACTAGGTGGACGACGCCCTTGGCGACCGGGCGGTACGCCCGGTCGCCAAGGGGGACTCCGCTGCGGCCGCAGGGGAAGCGGAGCTAGAGCGCGCCGCGCTTCACCCGGCGGAGCAGGAGGAATCCCGCGATCGCCAGGACCGCTCCGAGGCCGGCCGGCCACAGGTTGGTCCCGGTGTCGGCCAGACCGCCGTTGATCGCCTGCTGGTTGGCCTGTCCCGCGGGGCTCGGGGCGAACCCGCCGGGGGCGGGGGACTGCCCGGGCGCCGTCGTCTGCTGGCCGCCCTGCTCCTCGCCCTGCTGCCCGCCCTGCTCCTCGCCGTGGTGCTGGTGGCCGCCGGCGGGGGGGTTGGCGGTGTCGTCCTGGCCCGCCGTAGGCGTGGTGTCGGCCTTGGGCGTCACCGTGACAGGAGCGTCGGGGGTGTCGTCGCCTCCGTTCTGGTCGTCGTCCGGGTTGTCCGCCGGGGGCTCCTCGGCGCCGGGGTCGTCGTTCCCGCCGTTGCCCGGTTCTTCGGCGCCGGGGTCGTCGTTGCCCCCGTTGCCGGGCTCCTCCGTACCGGGGTCGTCGTTGCCCCCGTTGCCGGGCTCCTCCGTACCGGGGTCGTCGTTCCCGCCGTTGCCGGGCTCCTCCGTACCGGGGTCGTCGTTCCCGCCGTTGCCGGGCTCCTCCGTACCCGGGTCGCCGTTCCCGCCGTTGCCGGGCTCCTCTGCACCGTCGTCGCCGGCGCCGCAGGTGCGGCCCTGGTTGATGCAGTCGGCCACCTCCTGCATCAGGCCCTCGTCGAAGATGTTGATGAAGTCGCCGTGGTCGGTGATCGGCTTGTGCAGGTTCTCGGGGAAGGAGTCCACCGCGAACAACGGCACCGTCTTGCCGCCGTCCTGGACGCTCGGCGTCCGGACGTCGTACACGATGCGCTGGACGAGCTGCGGGATGGCCTTGAAGCCCTGCGGGCAGTTGCCGCCCGCGTCGGCGAAGGCCACGTGGGTGCGGTGGTTGGCGCTGTCGACGTTCTGGCCGTCCCAGCAGCTCTGGAACCGGAAGGTGCGGACCACGTCGCTGCCGTCGGGGCAGAGCGGGTACTTGTCCTTCAGCTGCCGGTCCTCCAGACCCGTGCAGCTCCAGGAGGCGTTGGCGTTGGCCGGCCCGTTGACGAAGGCCTTCGCGTCGCCCGTGATGATGCGCAGCAGGCGCGGCATGGGCGTGACCTTGCTGACGGGGTTGCCGACGAACGTGAGCGTGACCTCCTTGGGGGTCACGATCTTCCCGGCGTTGCCTTCGGTGCCGCCGCCGGGCGCCCCGGCGTCCCGCTCCACGGTGCCGTCCTGCACGCGCAGCACGGGCCAGTAGTACGACGACTTGTCGCCCTGGTCCTTGCAGCTCGTCTCCGCCTCGGCGAGGTCGTCGATGGTGGCGAGTCCGTTGTTGGACTGGTTGCCGATGTAGTCGTGGAAGTGGTGGGCGCCGTTGGTCACTCCGGGGGCGACGATGATGTTGTCGGAGTTGAACAGGCCGCCTGCGTTGACACCGCATTCGGACGAGAACGTGCCGGAAGAGGCGTCCGACGGCTGCGGGCCGCGCGGCGCGTTCGGGTTCACGCTCATGATGTCGGCGAAGTCCGCCACGACAGGGCCGTTGCCGCCCTGTCCGGCCGGGGCGCCCTGGCCGTTCTGGCCGCCGTCACCCGTGGACGGCTGCGCGCTGCCCTCCTGACCCTGCTGGCCCTCCTGTCCCTGCTGGCCTTCCTGGGCATCGGTGGAGCGGACCGTGCACCCCGCGAGGCCCTCGACGCCCTGCGGGGGGTCCCCCACGCGGTCGATGGCCTGCAGGATGCGCGCGATCGTCGCGGCGCGCTTGTCCTTCAGCGGGCCCAGGACCGCGTTGTCCACGAAACCGGGGTCCTGCTGCTGGGCCGCCGACGTCTCCTTCAGCCTCTGGTAGGCCTCGGCTATCTGCTGGTCCAGGAGGGCGAGTTCCTTGTCGACGTCCTCCTTCGCCTGCTCGGGCACGGAGGTGAGCTCCGTGCCGACGTCCGGACAGTCGACCGTGATCGCCTGGCCCGCGGAGGTCGTCTGGGCCGTCTGACCCGACGAGTCCCCCTCGGTCGCCGAGGCGAACACGTTCGCCGTCACCAGGACACCGCCTCCCAGCATCAGGGCGACGGCTACAAAGGTGCCACTACGTGTGCCGGTAGCACGTCTGCGCGAATTGCGTACCAAGGAAACCCTCCTGCGCGCCTGATGATTGGCGGCCTGAACACGACAAGCCGTCCACACATACGGACACCACCCCCGGAGTGTTCAACCGCCCCAGGAATTCACAGGAGTTACTGGTCAAGGCCGTGGCCGCCCAGACCGGGCCCGGTGGCGCCACGCCACCGGGCCCGGCCGGCGGGAGCACCTCACCAGGTGTGGGCCACGTCGATCACCAGACGGTCGGAGAGCTGGAACACCCGGAACGGCAGCCGGGCCCGCACACCGAGGCCCACCTGCGTGTCACCCTCGAAGCTCGACGCGAACCTCGCGTCCCGGAAGGTCCGGTAGCCGGTCAGGTCGACGCCCGGCAGCGTCCGCCCCGCGCGGCCCGGGTACGTCGCGGCGCCGGTCTGCGGGTCGTACGAGGGGGCGGCCACCCGGATCTCGATGATCGCCCCACCGGAGACCGGTATGACCCGCCCCGAGCCGTCCTGGTGGACGGCGTCGACGTACTGCACGGTGTAGCCGATCGCGTCCGTGCCTGCGGTGGGCACGTCGAACACCACACGGTCGTAGCACTCGTGGCTGCCGGTCCTGATGTCGGTCAGTGACCCGAGGTCGGCGTCGGTGCCGGACTTCGGGAGGCTGCCCCAGCCCGTCGGGCACGCCGCCGCGGGCGCCGCGGCCACCGCGGGCGCTGCCACGGCCACCCCCGCACCCGCCATCACCAGGGCGGCCAGGACCGCCCCGTATCGTTTCGCACGCATGGTTCCCCCTTGCATTGCGGCTCTTGCCTGCTTTCGATGTACGACATGCCGGGCAAGGGTTTGGTTGTGCCGGGACGCCCTGGAACGCGCCGTCGCCGGTCGGTCCACGGGCCCGCCGTCTCCCGTCAGCCGCCGGCGCTGGAGAACGCCGACTTCAGGGCCTCCGTGACCGTGGTGAGGGTGGCGTCCGACGGTGCGCGCAGGCACACGTCGATGCGCACCTCGAAGGGCTTGCCGTACGCCGCCGAGCGGCCGTAACCCCAGGCGAGGATCTCCGTGTCGCCCCGCAGTACCTGGCACCCCTTTCCCGCGGCCACCGGATCGCCCAGGGTGAGGGGCGTCGCCGGGCCGGCCTTGCCCGTCACGGCGGTCCGGAACGTCATCAGCACCCCGTCCTCGCCGAGTTCCTCCAGCGGCTCGCAGGCGGGCAGCGCTTCCTCCGCCAGGTCGGGGCAGGAGTCGCGTGACGGGAGGCTCAGGAGCTGCGAGGCGACGAAGCCCGTCGCCGTGCCGCGGTCGTCGACGGACAGGCTGTGCCAGGTCCGCGGTACCCGCAGCGTCAGTCCGGTGCCGCTCAGGAGGCGTACCGTCGTGCGGTCCCCCGTGGCTCCCGGCGAGGGCGTCGCTGCGGGGAGGGCGTGCCGCTGTCCCGCCGCGTCGGCCGGCGTCCGTGCCCCGCCCGGTGGCCACAGCCCCGGTGCGAGGGTCACGCAGGCCACGACGGCGGCCACCGCCGTGGCCGCGCCGGCGGCTGCCGCGCGGCGCCGCCGGCGCCGCTGCACACGCCGCCTGATCCGCGTCATGCGGTCGGCGGGGCCGGCGGTCTGCGGCACCACGTCGCGCAGGAGGCGGCGCAGCGCCTGTTCCGTCTCGTGCCACTGCTCGTCAGGTGCGGCGCGCATGGTCCTCACTCCCCTCCACGGGACGGCAGCCCGGCCCCGACTCCCGCACCGTGCAGGCCCCCTGCCATCGCGCTCCCTTCCCGGTTGAACTCCTCACTCCTGTTCCAACCAGGTGGGGCGCCGTTCGGTTGCCCGGGGAACACCCGCCGCCGACCAGGCCTCCCGCCCCGAACCGTGATGTGCGTCACATCGCCGGAAACGGCTCGTCCCTGAGCGGTGGTCCACCGGGTTGAGGACGTCAACGGGGCGCATCGCCCCGCCGTGACACCTTTCGAACGAAGTGATGGAACGACATGGCTCCCACACCCACCACGCGTGCACTGCGGCCGGCCGCGGCCGCCGGTGTCCTCGCGCTCACCCTGGCGCTCGCCGGATGCACCCAGGGCGACGGCGGTTCCGCCGCACCCGCCGGCTCCTCCTCCGACGGCCACACGTCGCCCTCGCGGGCCGCCGTCAACGGTGAACTGACCGTTCCCGAGGGAGCCGACGAGGGGACCAGACAGCAATACGTGTCGCAGAACACCATTGCCGCCTGCATGCGGAAGAAGGGCTTCACCTACACGCCGCACGTGTCGGGCGTGGAAACCGCCGCCATCCCGGTCGACGGTCAGGATTACGAACTGGCCAAGAAGTACCGCGACAAGTACGGCTTCGGCTTCTTCGCGGGCGCCGTCTACCCGGACGACCCCGACGTCCCCGGCAGCAAGGCCCACGAGGCCCGGGAGATGACCAACCCGGACGAGGCCTACCTCAACGCACTGTCCCCGGCCCAGCGGAAGGCCTACGACAAGGCGATGGGCACCGCGAAGCAACTCGCGAGCGGGAAGAAGGTGATGCTCCCGGGATGTGTGAAGGAGGGGATCGAGAAGGCCTACGGGCCGGAGAAGTCCCAGGCCGAACTCGACCGTGAGCACGCCGCGAACGAGGAGCGGGACCGCGCCGCGAAGCAGGCCCTCAACGGGGATCCCCGGTTGATCTCCCTGGCGCAGCGGTTCGCGTCCTGCCTGCGTGACGAGGGCATCGCGGTGACGACGACGCAGCCGACCGCCATCGGGGACATGGTGAAGTTCGCGACGGCCCAGCAGACTCCGCAGGACGGCGTCCAGAAGATGGACCAGGACACGGCGCGGGCCAAGCTCGCCCAGGAGATCACCATCGCCCGCAAGGACCTGGAGTGCGGCAAGGAGTTCCGGGCCGCCTACTTCCCCAAGCTCGCCAAGCACCCCCTCTACGGGATCACCGGATGAGCCGGCGTCTGCCGAGCGGCCCGAACGGGCGCGGCAAGCAGGTCGGGATGATCGTGGGCGTCGTCGCGCTCGTCGGCGCGGGCGGCTGGTTCGCCGGTACCCAGATGCAGTCGCCCGCCGACGCCGCCGCCTCGCGCCGGCCGCCGGAGGCGGGTCCGGTCACCGTCGCCGTGGAACGCCGGAAACTGACCGCGAACGTCATCGCTCAGGGCGGCGTGGAGTTCGGGGCACCGCACGGGGTGTCGCTGTCCGGGTCCGTCGGGTCCGCGGGCGGTTCCGGGGACGGTGAGGCGACCCAGCGGGTCACCAGGCTCCCGCAGGCCGGTGCCACACTGCGCGAGGGCAGCGTCCTGATGCAGGTGAACGGCCGTCCGGTGTTCGTGCTGCGCGGCTCGGTCCCGATGTACCGGGCCCTCGGCCCCAGCAGTTCGGGCGACGACGTCAGGCAGTTGCAGAGCGCGCTGCGCAGGATCGGGCACGATCCGGGAGCCGTCACCGGGAACTACCGGCAGGGCACCGCGTCGGCGGTGACCCGCTGGTACCAGGGCAAGGGGTTCACGCCGCAGCAGCCGGGCGTCGCCGACCAGCAGCAGCTGGGCGACCTGGAGGCCGCCGTCACCGACGCGCAGCTCGCGGTCCTCGCGGCGCAGGGCGGCGGAGCCGACAGCGGGGGCGAAGGCGGAGGCGACAGCGGGGCTGACAGCGGCAAGGCCGGTTCCGGCACGGCGGGCCCGCCGGCCTCCGGCGAGGCGTCGGCCCTCGAACTGCGCTCCGCGCGGCAGCGGCTGGACCGGGCCAACGCGGCGCTCAGCGCGTTCACCGCCACGTACGGCACCAAGGTCCCGGCGGGCGAAGTCGTCTTCCTGCCCGATCTGCCGGTCCGGGTCGACAAGGTCAAGGTGCGCCTGGGTGACACCCCGGCCGGCGAGGTCGCCACCGTGACGAGCTCCGACGTGGTGGTGCGGGCGGTCGTGCCCGGAGCCGACGGCTCCGCGTTGCGCGAGGGCATGACCGCACGGATCGAGACGGCGGACGGCACCCGTGTACGCGGCGTCGTCGCGCAGGTGGGCGGCGCCGGGAACCAGGCGGACACCGGAAAGGACGGCGACGGCACCGGCGCGGACGCGAAGGACGAGGGCGGGACCGAACCCGGTGCCGACGCCGGCGCGGAGCCGGGCGCCGACCCGTCCGCTCCGGTCCAGCTGGTGATCTCCGTACCCGAACCCGGCCCGTTGAAGGACCAGGCGGGCGGCACCGCCAAGGTGACCATCGAGGTGGGCGCCTCGAAGGGCGCCGTCCTGGTAGTGCCCGTAGCCGCGGTCCACACCAGCGCCGACGGCAAGGCCCGGGTGCGGGTGGACCGCGACGGCGAGGTGGTGAACGTGCCCGTCACCGTGGGCCTCTCGGCCGCCGGGCAGGTCGAGGTGAGGGCGGACGGCGGCTCGCTGGACGAGGGCGACCAGGTGGTGGTCGGACGGTGAGGCGCAGACCCGTACCGCCCCGCCCGGCCCCTGAGCAGGCGCCGGACCCGGACACCGTGATCCGGCTCAGCGGCCTGAGCCGGGTGTTCGACACCGACCCTCCCGTGCACGCCCTGCGCGACGTGCACCTGGAGGTCAGGAGAGGGGAACACCTGTCGATCGTCGGCCCCTCCGGCTCGGGGAAGTCCACGCTGCTCAACACCCTGGGCCTGCTGGACCGGCCCACGTCGGGCAGCTACTGGCTCGACGGGGTCCTCACCAACACCCTGAGCGATCCCGAGCGTACGGCGCTGCGCGGTGCCCGCATCGGCTTCGTGTTCCAGTCCTTCCACCTGCTGCCGTACCGGACCGTTGACGAGAACGTCATGCTCGCCGAGACCTACCGGACCCCTCGCCCGGGCCGTGCGCGCCGCACCCGTGCCGAGCGCGCCCGGGCCGCACTGACGCGGGTCGGACTCGGGCACCGCTTCGGCTTCCTGCCGGGCCGCCTGTCCGGCGGCGAACGGCAACGGGTGGCCATCGCCCGGGCCCTGATGGGCGAGCCCGCCCTGCTGCTGTGCGACGAGCCGACGGGCAACCTCGACAGCGAGAACACCGAGTCGGTGCTCGCGCTCTTCGACGAACTGCAGGCCCAGGGCATGACGTTGCTCGTGATCACCCACGACGACGCCGTGAGCGGGCGGGCCGGCCGGCGGGTGCGGATCCGCGACGGCATGCTGCGGCAGGAGGGCGCATGAGGCCCGGCATCCGTGGCGTGCGGCGCCGCGCCCCCGCCCACGAGCGCCCCTTCATGGACCCGCGGGACCTGTGGTCGGAGTCCCTGGCCGGGGTGCTCGCCCGCCCGGTCCGTTCCGCCCTGACGACCTTGGGTACGGTGCTGGGCATCGGCACGCTGGTCATCACGATCGGCGTGGCCTCGACGGCGGCGAACCAGATCGTCGGCCGCTTCGACGCCCTCACCGCCACCTCGGTGACCGTCGTGGTGCCGGCCCCGCAGCCGGGGTCCGCCGACCCGCCGCTGGTGGACTGGCCGGGTGTCGAGGCGGTCGAGCGCCTCGCCGGTGTGCAGTCGGCCGCCGCGCTCTCCGATTCCGAGGACAGCGCGAACGTCCAGGTCCGGGCGAACGACGTGGTCGCCCCCGGCGCGCTGACCGAGCAGACCCTGGCGGTCGTCGCCGCCACCCCGGCGCTGCCGGAGGCGGTCCGCGGCACGATGGCCACCGGCCGGTTCTTCGACACCGGTGACATCGCACGTCACGACCGGGTCGCCGTCCTCGGCGACCAGGCGGCCCGGCTGCTGGGCATCGACGACGTACGCGACGCCCCAGCCGTCTTCTTCAAGGGGCAGTCGTACACGGTGATCGGCGTGCTCGGCGGGTTCCAGCGCGAGCAGCGCCTGTCCGCCTCGGTGATCCTGCCCCCGACCACGGCGGCGGACCGGATGGGCATGGACAACGTGACCCGGGTCCTGGTCAACACCTCCCTCGGCGCGGCCCGGCAGGTCGCCCGGCAGGCGCCGATCGCCCTGTCCCCCGGACACGAGGAGGCGCTCACCGTGACCGCCCCACCGGACCTGTCCAAGGCCAGGAAGGGTGTCCAGGGCGACGTCAACGGCCTGTTCCTGGTCCTCGGGCTGGTCTCGCTGGTCGTGGGCGCCATCGGCATCGCCAACGTCACCCTCGTCACCGTGATGGAACGCGTCGGCGAGATCGGGCTGCGCCGGGCCCTGGGCGCATCCCGGCGCCAGGTGGCCGGGCAGTTCCTGGCGGAGTCCACCACCATCGGACTCCTCGGCGGCGTCGTGGGCGCGGCCCTCGGCGTGGTGGTCGTCGTCAGCGTGGCCGCCGTGAAGGACTGGACGCCCGTCCTGGACCTCCGCCTCGCCCTGGGCGCCCCGGTCGCCGGCGCCCTGGTCGGCCTCCTCGCCGGCCTCTACCCCGCCCTGCGCGCCGCCCGGATGGAACCCGTGGATGCCCTCCGCGCCCCGTCCTGACCCCGCGCCGCCGCGGGCCCCGGGCGGACGGCGCGTCCGCCCGGGGCCCGCGGTGCCCGTCAGCCGCCGCGTAGCCTGGCCCCATGGTGCAGAGCAGGGCGGCGGACGTCGACGGCTACCTCTCCGAGGTCCCGGAGGAACGCAGGGAGGCGCTGGTCAGGCTGCGTGAGCTGTGCCGGGCCGAACTGAAGGGGTTCGACGAGGTGATGGCGTACGGCATGCCCGTCTACGAGCGCGGGGGCACGGCCGAGATCGCCTTCGCCGCCCAGAAGCAGTACATCTCCTTCTACCTCATGCGCGCCGACGTCCGCGCGGCCTTCGAGGACCGCCTCGCCGGGCAGGACATGGGCAAGGGCTGCCTGCGGTTCCGCACGCCCGAGCGCATGGACTTCGACCTCCTGCGCGACCTTCTGCGGGCCACCGCGGCCGAGCCCGGGGCGAGCGGGACCGGTGGGTGAGGACGACCGCCGGTGGGCCTGGGGCTGGCACGGGCCGTTGAACATCGCGGCGATGCATCTGAGCGGAGTGCTCCTGCCGGCGGGCTTCATCATGCTGACCCTTGCCGGTGCCGACGCCATCTCCTACGGGCAGACCTTCGTGCTGATGCTGTGGATCGCGATGGTCCACGTCCTCGTGCAGATCCCCGTCGGGGCCCTGGCTCCCGCTGGGCGGCCCGGGGTCTCGCGCGCCGGGCCGTCGCCGTCGCCGTCGTCACCGCCGGAGCGCTCACCTGGATCCTCGGCCTGCTCGCCGACTCCGGCGCCGGCAGCGTGCCGCCGTTGTGGTGGTGGCGGACCTGGGCCTGTCTCTGCGTCTCCCTGAGCGCCTACGTCTGGCTCTGCACCCTGCGGCGTTCCACCGTCCGCCGCCTCGCCGGCCGCGTCAGATCGTGGGCCGAGACCGCCGACCTGTGGCTGATGCTGCGCCTCCGCCGCCGCAGATGAACCCCAGTCACGTTGAGGGCGTCGGCGCCGAGCCGCAGTGCCTGGAGGATGTCGGTGGGGGTCATCACCCCGGCGAGGACCGGGAGTCCGAGCTCCCGGCCGGTAGCGATGCCCTCGCTGACCGCAGGGGTGACGAGGAAGGCGGCGCCGGCCTTGTGGGCGTCCCGTGCGTCCGGCGCTGAGCACGGTTCCGGCCCCGAGGGTCGCATCCGGGCCGAGCGCTGCGCGCGCCCGGGCAGGGACGGAGGCCGCGATCCGCTCCGGGACGGAGAACTCGGCGGCGCAGGCCGGGCACGTGGTGCGGCCGGACAGGTAGGTCAGATGCTCGGCGGCCGCGTGCTGCCCGGCCTCGGTGGCCAGGCGGTGGAGCCGGGACGCCGGCTACGCGAGCGCGGCGGCCGGGGTAGGGCGGACGCCGGTCTGCACCTCGCGCCTCCACGTCCGGTCCGGATCGTGGAGGCGGCTGCCCCTGCGCGTGTCGTCCAGGTCGATCTCCAGGGGCGCCGCGCACGAAGGGCACACCACCTCGTGGGTGTCGGGGACCACGCCCTGGTGCCACACCGGTACCCCCCTCGAAGGCCAGGAGGGCCTGCAGGGCGTAGAGGTACTCGCCCTCCTCGCCGTCGAAGGGCTGCGCCACCAGGTGCCGCCGGGTCACCCGGCGCATGTCGTCGAGCTCTGCCGCGCAGTGCGCGCGGACGTGTCCCGGCTCGTGGAGTTGCCCCTCCTCGCCCACGATCCGGCCGGCCGGTGCGAGCGCCGGCCGGGACTTCCCCGGCCGGCGGCCGGTGGCGATGTCCGCGAGAACGGGCAGCAGGGCCGCGAAGCCCGCCGGGTACACCGTCCCCTGATGGCAGAGCCGCCCCGCCGTCCGGGGTGCCGGACGGCGGGGCGGTGCGGCGCGCTCAATCCCGGCTCGTGCCCCGCTCATTCCTCCGTCGGTCCGAGGTCGGGGGTGTCCCGCAGGTCGACCGTCGCGCGGGCGCTGGCGTGCAGTTCGAGGACGACGAGTTCGTTCGTGCCGGGCCGCAGGACCGGGCCGGGGACGTAGAGGCGCCGCTGGGGGCCGCGGGACCAGTGGCGGCCCAGGGCGAAGCCGTTGATCCAGGCGTTGCCCTTGGTCCAGCCGGTGAGGTCCAGGTAGGTGTCGGCGGGCTGCTCCACCTCGAACACCCCGCGATGGAACGCCGGCCCCACCGGCTGCGGGCCGCCGGTGGTGAAGGTCAGGCCCGACAGGTCGTCCAGGGGCAGGGGCCTGCTGCTCCAGCCGGACAGTTCGGCGCCGTTGGCGGTGACCGTGCCGGTGAGGCCCTTGCGGTCGTGGATGCCCTCCCCGTAGTTGACGCGCCCCTGGTTCTCGACGAGGACCGTCAGGGTCGCTCCGCCGGCCGGCACCGTGACGGCCAGGGCGCCTTCGTGCAGTTCACGTTCGAGGACGCCGACGGCGGCGCCGTCGAGGAAGACCTGTGCCCGGTCCGCGATCGCGGCGAAGTGCAGCAGGGTGGGGCCCGGGTCGCGCAGCGCGGTCTCGTACAGGACGAAGCCGAAGTCCTGGCCGAGTTCCTCCATGGTCAGCGGGCGCGGCCCGGTCACCGCCTGGCCGAGGTGGCCGGCGGAGCCGAGCAGCGGGGCGTTCGCGGTGAGCCGGACGCCGAGGAGGTTGAGCTTCTTGGACGGCTCGGGCAGCGGCTCGTCGGGGACGCTGGTGTGCCGGGCGAGGACGTCGCGGAAGGCGAGGTACTTGGGGGTGATGTCGCCGGCCTCGTCCAAGGGCGCGTCGTAGTCGTAGGAGGTGATGGTGGGGCGGTAGGTGTGCTTGTCGTTGGCGCCGCTGGTGAAGCCGAAGTTGGTGCCGCCGTGGAACATGTACAGGTTGACGCTCGCACCGGCCGACAGCATCTCGTCGAGGTCGGCGGCGGCCGACGCGGCGTCACGGATGACGTGCACACCGCCCCAGCGGTCGAACCAGCCGTTCCAGAACTCGGTGCACATCAGCGGCCCGTCGCCCTGGTGCTCGCGCAGCGCGGCCAGGCCCTGTGCGGGGCGGCTGCCGAAGTTGACGGTGCCCAGGACGCCCGGGATGCTGCCGCGGGCGAGGTCGGCGGGCTGGTCGCAGGTGAACAGGGGGACGTCCACACCGCCTTGGCGCAGCTTGTCCTGAAGGTGCGTCAGGTAGGCGGGGTCCTCGCCGTAGGCACCGTACTCGTTCTCGACCTGCACCGCCAGGACGGGCCCTCCGTTGGTGGCGAGGTAGGGGACGACCAGCGGCAGCAGCCGGTCCAGGTAGTCGTCCACGGCGGTCAGGTAGCGCGGGTCGGCGGTGCGCAGGCGGATGCCGGGCGCGGCGAGCAGCCAGGACGGCAGTCCGCCGCCCTCCCACTCGGCGCAGATGTACGGGCCGGGGCGCAGCAGCACGTGCAGGCCTTCGTCCTGTGCGAGTTCCAGGAAGGCCGGCAGGTCCAGGCCGTCCTCGGTGCGGAAGGTGTGCGGCCGCGGCTGGTGGAGGTTCCACGGCACGTAGGTGTCGACGGTGTTGAGTCCGAGCAGCCGTGCCTTGCGCAGCCGGTCACGCCACTGGCCGGGGTGGACGCGGAAGTAGTGCAGGCCACCGGAGATGATGCGGAACGGCTCGCCGCCGAGGCGGAATTCGTTCCCTTCGATCCGCAGTACGGGCATGGGCCGTGCTCCTCCAGTGGAGTCGAGTTCTGGTGCGTGTGGTGCGTGCAGTGCGTGTGGTGCGGTCGCGGGGAGCTCGCCGGTGCCGGCGGGGACGCCCGTGACGGGATGTTTGCGTTGCCATCGCGACGATGCGGTGACCACGGGGGAACCGTCGGGGGGTTGGGCTCAGCGACCGCGCGGCGGCGGCGCGGTGCTGCTGCGCACGACCAGGCTGGTGGGCACCAGCGTGGTGCCCCGCTCCGCCTCGTCCTTGCGGATCTGCCGCAGCACCCCGTCGACGCAGCGCCGGCCGACCTCGGCGAAGTCCTGGTGGATCGTCGTCAGCGGCGGCATGTACGAGGCGGCCTCGGGGATGTCGTCGAAGCCCACCACGCTGACGTCCTCCGGCACCCGACGGCCCTGCTCGCGCAGCGCACGCAACAGGCCGAGCGCCATCTGGTCGTTGGCCACGAACACCGCCGAACAGCCCGGGTCCCGCGCGATGCGCAGCCCGGCCCGGTAACCCGACTCCGCGGACCAGTCCCCGCGCAGCAGCGGCGGCACCTCGCGCCCCGCCGACTCCAGGGCCGCCCGCCAGGCACCCACCCGGCGCTCCGCGGCGAACGACTCCTTCGGGCCGGCGACGTGCCACACCGTGCCGTGACCGAGACCCAGCAGGTGTTCCACGGCCGCCCGGGCACCGCTGGCCTGGTCGGTGTCGACCACGCAGTACCGGTCCCCGGCGTCGGAGTCCACCACCACCACCGGCGCGGTCGGCGGCAGGGCCACCGTCATCGCGTCCAGCAGATGGACCTCCATGATCATGACGACCCCGTCCACCGCCAGCTCCCCGAGCCGGGTGAACGCGCCCTGGACCCCGTCCTGCGTGGGCACGGTGACCGGCAGCAGCGTCGTGGCGTAGCCCTCCCGGGCCGCGGACGAGGCCACGGCCTCCAGCGTGCGCATGTTGCCGGTGCTGGAGAGGTTGAACAAGATGACGCCGATGGTGCGGAACTCGCCCCGCTTGAGGGCCCGGGCCGCGCTGTTGGGCCGGTAGCCGAGCTCCTTCATCGCGGCCAGCACCTGCTGCCGGGTCTCCTCCAGCACCCCGGGGAAACCGTTGGAGACCCGGGAGACGGTCTGCGCCGAGACACCCGCCAGCTTGGCCACGTCGGCCATCGACGCACCGCGCCGCCGCCGCTGCGCACCCGCCGCCGAGCTCTGTCCGGTCCCGTCCACGTGCGTCGTACACCTCATACGTTTCACTGCCGTTGGTGGTCAGAAGTCTAGGGGGCCGAGCTGCGCGGACCGGCGGTCCGCGGGCCCCCCTGGCCGGCGCCGGCGCTCCCTCGAAGAGGGCCGCCGGGGCCGGCCGCGGATCGTGAGGGGGCGTCAGCCGCCGATGCTGAAGCCCTGGTCCTTGCCGTACTTCACCGAGGCGTCCTGCCAGGTGCCCAGCGCGTCGGACAGCGGCGTGGAGGACACGTAGGCCTTGCCGACGGTGTCGTTGAAGATCGAGTTGGCGTACACCTGGTACGGCAGGTACGACCAGCCCTTGACGACGTCCGCCGCCGACTTCGCGAAGATCTCGTTGGCCTTCTGGCCGCCGAAGTAGGGGAACGAAGTGTCCAGGAACGCCCGGGAGTTCAGGTCCGCCGTCGTGGCCGGGAAGGCACCGCCCTTGATGCGGGCCTGGACGCCGGCGTCCTTGTTCGCGTACTTGATGAAGGCGTAGGCCAGGGGCTTGTCCTTGGCCGCCTCCATCACCGCCAGCGAGCTGCCGCCGTTCTCCGCGCTGGCGCTCTGGCCCGCCTGCCACTGCGGCAGCGCCGCCGCACGCCAGTCACCGGACGCCGAGGGGACGCCGGAGACGAAGTTGGCGGGCATCCAGGCACCGGTCGACAGCGTGGCGATCGTCCCGTCGGCCAGGCCCTTGTACCACTGGTCGCTCCAGGACGCGATCGGCGCGAGGAGCTTCTCGGAGATCAGCTTCTGCCAGACCTCCGTGAACTGCTTGGTGCCCGCGTCACCGAAGTCCACGTCCACCTTCGTGCCGTCCACCGCGTACGGGTGACCGCCGGCCTGCCAGATCAAGCTGGTGACGAAGCCGGCGTCACCGGTGTCGTTGGTGATGTACGCCTTCGGGTCCGCCTTGTGCAGCGCGCGGGCCGCGGTCAGGTACTCGTCCCAGGTCGTGGGCACCGCGATCTTGTACTTGTCGAGGACCTTCTTGTTGTAGAACATCGCCATCGGCCCGGAGTCCATGGGCAGCGCGTACACCCCGCCGTTGACGGCCACGGAGTTCCACGGGCCGGGCGAGTACGCCTTGGACAGGTCCTTGGCGCCGTACGGGCTGAGGTCGGTGACCGACTTGCCGAGCGCGAACTGGCTCAGCGCGTAGTACTCGATCTGTGCCACGTCCGGCGCCCCGGAGCCGGCCTGCACCGCGTTCTGCAGCGCGGTGTACTGGTCGTTGCCCGTGCCCGCGTTGACCAGCTTCACCTTGACCTTCGGGTACGTGGCCTGGAAGTCGGTGACCACCTGCTTCAGCGTCGGCTCCCACGCCCACACCGTCAGGCTGCCGCCCTTGTCCAGCGCCGCCTCGACGCTGCCCGCGTCCGCGGCCTTGGCACCCGAGCCGGACTCGTCGGAGGAACCGCAGGCGGTCAGGGACAGCGCCGCCGCGCAGAGCACCGCGATCGCCTGCGCCGAACGGCGCAGTGGCTTGTTCGTCATCGCATCTCACTTCGTTGTGGTGATGGTCTGCGGCACCGCCCGTCGCCACGGCACGGGTGTGCCGGGCGCAGGACCGCAGGGGGAGGTGGGTATGGCGCCGCCGCGCCGGTGATCACTCCTTGACGCTGCCGGCGGCGAGCCCGGACTGCCAGAAGCGCTGCAGGAGGAGGAAGGCCGCGACCAGCGGCACGATGGTCAGCAGCGAGCCGGTGACCACCAGGTTGAACACCGGCTGCCCGCCCGCGGTGGCGGCTTGGGCGTTCCAGGCGTTGAGCCCCAGGGTGAGGGGGTACCAGTCCGGGTCCTTGATCATGATCAGCGGCAGGAAGTAGTTGTTCCACGTCGCGACCACGGTGAAGAGCAGCACGGTGACGATGCCGGGTCCCAGCAGCGGCAGGCTGATCCTGAAGAAGGTGCGGATCTCCCCCGAACCGTCGACCCGGGCGGCCTCCAGCAGCTCGTCGGGGATCGCCTCGGAGGCGAAGACCCACATCAGGTAGAGGCCGAACGGCGAGACGAGCGAGGGCACGATCACCGCCCACGGGGTGTTGGTCAGGCCCATCTTGCTGAACATCAGGAACGTGGGCACGGCCAGCGCGGCACTCGGCACGGCGACCGCGCCGATCACCACCGCGAAGACCGCGCGCTTGCCGGGGAAGTCGAACTTCGCCAGGCCGTAACCGCCCAGCACGGCCAGGAACGTCGCGCCCCCGGCGCCGACCGCCACGTACAGCAGGGTGTTGAGCAGCCACCGGACGAAGATGTGGTCGTCGTAGGTGAGGGTCTGCCGGATGTTGTCCCACAGGGCGAAGTCACCGCTGAACCACAACCCGAAGGAGTCCAGCAGGCTCTTCTGGGTCTTGGTCGCGCTGAACAGCAGCCAGGCCAGCGGAACCAGGGTGTAGACCGCCACCAGCGCGGTCAGGACGGTGAGCAGGACGCTGCGCCGGGGCCGGTCGGAGGAGTGCCGCCGGCCGGCCGGGCGCTCGGACGGTGCGGCGCCGCGGCGCTCGCGCTGCGGGGCCGTGGCGGCCGCCTGGGTGCTCGCCTGGGCCATCGTCAGGCCTCCTTGCGCATGCCGCGCAGCTGCACGACGTAGGCGATGATCATCGTGACGACCCCCATGACGATCGCGACGGTCGCCGCGTAGTTGTGCTGCTGCCCGGAGAAGGACAGCGAGAAGGTGTAGAGGTTCGGCGTGAAGTACGTCGTGATGGCGTTGGGCGCCAGCGGCTTGAGGATGCTGGGCTCGTTGAACAGCTGGAAGCTGCCGATGATCGAGA
Organism: Streptomyces sp. PA03-1a; assembly: GCF_033792805.1. NCBI lineage: Bacteria > Bacillati > Actinomycetota > Actinomycetes > Kitasatosporales > Streptomycetaceae > Streptomyces > Streptomyces sp. PA03-1a. The sequence continues at coordinate 5,963 of NZ_JARAVO010000061.1, read as the reverse complement.
AGATCGTCGCGATGACCAGGGCCCCGCGGATCGCCGGGATCTTGATGGAGGTGACGATCCGCAGCTGGCTCGCGCCGTCGATCTCGGCCGCCTCGTACAGGGACCGCGGCACGACGTGCAGCGCCGAGTAGAAGATCAGCATGTTGTAGCCGACGAACTCCCAGGTCACGATGTTGCCGATGCTCGCCAGCACCAGTCCGGGCGACAGGGGGTTCGGCAGCGAGGCACCGAAGGCGTCGTTGATGTCGGCGACCAGGCCGAAGCGGTCCCCGTACATGAAGCCCCACATCAGCGTCGCCACGACCGCCGGGACCGCGTAGGGCAGGAAGATCGTGATCCGGAAGAACTTCCGGCCGTGCAGCCGCCCGCTGTCCAGCGCGAGGGCGACCAGCAGCGCGATGCCCAGCATGACCGGCACCTGGACGCCGAGGAACAGCGCGACGTGGCCGAGGCCGGACCAGAACTGGCCGTCCTGGAAGGCCTGGACGTAGTTGTCCAGACCGACGAAGGAGGTCCCGCCGATGAGGCGGTCGCGGAACAGGCTCAGGTAGATCGAGTAGCCGATCGGCGCCAGGAAGACCAGTGTGAAGACGATCATGAACGGTGCCACGAAGCCCCATCCCAGCCAGCGCCGGCCCCGGCGTCCTCGGGGAGGAGCGGCCCGGCCGGTGCCCGGTGGCGGCGGTATGGCAGCCATGATCCCATCCTTCACATCGTCGTGCGGGGTCCCGCCACATCGGGCGGGTCCGGGATGGTTGCGCAAACATCAGCGACCGCAGCCGGCGCACGTTTACGCAAACATTTGATGGACGCGATGTTGGCACCGGCCATCAGGACACGTCAAGGGCCCTCACGCGGTTCCTCCCCGGCACCACCCCGCCAGGCCGTCCCCGCACGTCAACAGCCCTTTAGCCGGACCCACTTGACCACCGCCGGCCCGCACAGCGGACCGGCGGCACACACCCTCACTCCGTACGCAGCCCGTCCGCCCGCATCATCCGCCACAACGGCGGAAGGCTCAGCACCGCCACCACCAGGACCGCCACCGCACCGATCCCGGCATACGGCAGGAACACCCACCAGTCCCGCACCGGCTTCACCACGACGCCCAGCATCGCCCGCCCCAGGACCAGCCCCCCAACGATCGCGACGACCGTACCCGCCAGCACCGGCACCGCCGTCTGCCACAGCACCGACCACGCCAACGTCCTGCGCCGCGTACCGAACGCCACCAGCACCGACAGCAGACGCCGACGCTCCCTCAACTGCTCCACCTGCGCCACCAGCATCCCCGCCGCGATCAGCACGACCGTCAAGGTCCCCCCGACCCGCAGACCCGTCTGCACACTGGAGTACTGCCGGTCACGCTGCACGTTCACCAACCCGCCCACCCGCAGCATCGGATCCACCCGCGCCGCGGCATTGCGCAGGTACTCCGCCGCATCGGGAACCCGGCGGTCGATCGCGACGGACGCGAACGTCGACGCCTGCGGCAACCGGTGCCCGGCCAGCGCCCCCGGAGTGGCCAGGATGCCGTCATGGACCTCGCCCACCGGATCCCGGACCGCCACCACCGCCCGAGCCGTCACCGGCAACGTCCACGACTCGCCCTCCGAAACGCCCTCCGAAACGGCGTCGAGATCGATCCGCCCACCCGGCCGGGCAGCCTCATCGGTGAGGAGGTTCGCCTCCCGGGCCCGCCGCGACGCACCCGGCCGGTGCGCCACGAAGGCATCACCGTCACGGCACGAAGACAACGAGGCCAACGACCGCAACGTCGCACAACTGCCCACCGTCAACGTGGTGACGGACCCCGGCCCACCACCCGCATCCGGACGACTCACATACGCCTCGACCGTGGCGACCACCCGCCGCACACCCTTGACCTGCCGGAACTCCTCGGCCATCCGCTCCGCCAGGACCGGATCGCCCACGCTCTCCGAAGCCGCGGCAACCCGGAAATCCGCACGCACGACATCGGCAGGAGCGGAAGACCCACGCCCCGCCTTCGGAGCGGACGGCGAGGCGAAGTCCTCCTGCATGCCGCCGAACACCAACTGCAGCGCGATCGCACCGGCCACCGCCACGGTGATGCCGCTCACCGCCCGCGACGCCGTCCCACTGCTCAACTGCAACCGGCGCACCGCGAGCTGCCACGCGACCGGCCCCCCGCGCAGCCGCCTCACCACGGCCTCCACCAGCCACGGCAACAGCCCGGTCAACCCCACCAGGACCAGCACCGCACCCAGCGCGACCGGATACACACCACCCGACCCCAACTCCCCGTCCGCCGACCCCGTCAGCATCAGCACACCGACACCGACCACAGGACTCACCAGCCGCCACCACAACCGACGCGGCCGCAACGTGGCATGCCGCACGACCCCCAACGGCTCGATCGCCACCGAACGCAGCGCCGACAGGGTGACCACAACCGCCCCCACCAGGATCGCCACCACGATCAGTCCCGCCAGCAGCAGGTCAGGGGCGACATCGGCAGGAAAAGCACTCACGCCCCACAGCCGCACCGACCCCGCCAGCCGGCGCGCCCCCAGGAACACCCCGGTACCGACCAGCAGACCCAGCACGGCGCCGAACAGCGCCTCACCCGCCGCGATCCGCCGGGTCATCCCGACATCCGCACCGACCAGCCGCAACGCGGCCAGCCTGCGGTCCCTGCGGTCCCCACCGAACCGGACGGCCGTACCGATGAAGACGCCCACAGGAACCAGCAGGACGACGCAGATCAAAGCGACCAGGACCACCAACTGCGGATCGAACCGCCCGGAGCCGGGGTCATGGCCGTACCCTGCGGACCTGATCGCACCCCCGCTCCTGGTGAGCGTGGCACTCCCCGCGTAGAAGCGCAGCTCCCCCGGTTCGAGCAGACCCCGGTCCGCGATGGTCCCGGTGATCCGGTAACCGAGCCGCTCCTTGAGCAGCGCGCCGGACGACGAGCCCAGCAGCTCGCGCAGAGCGGGCGAGACCGCCATCTCCCCCGGCCCGGGAATCCGTGCCACACCCGGCGGCGGCGGAGCACCGGGACCGTCCGGGCGCAGCAACTGCCCGCCGACGGCCTCGCCACGGTACTCGGTGCTCGCGTCGTACCAGAGGAACGTCGTGTCCGCGCGCCGCACCGACACCTCGCTCTCGAAGTTCGGCGTCTCACGCGCGTGCCCGCGCTCCGCGCGGGCGCCCAGGACGTTCGGCACCGCGGCGGCGAGGAACAGCAGAGCCACCCCGAGCCCGACGCCCACCGCGGTCAGCGCCGTACGGATCCACCCCTCGCGGCCCCCGGAGCCCGCCAGCCGCGCGCCGAGCCACAGATCTCCCAGCGCCGAACGGAACCGCCCCGGCGCGGCCCCGGCACCGTCACGGTTCATGCGGGGCCCCCTGGGCACGGAATGCCGTCGCGCGTGACGGCTCGGCGGTTGCGGGACGCGGCCTGGGGCGGGGGCGGCGCGAACGGGAGTCTGAGCGGGTCGAAGAACATGCAGTGAATATACACGCTGTCTATACACTCGATGTCTACCCACAAGGTGTCATTACAGTGTGCCCGCCCCTCCCCTTTATCGTCTTCACCGGTATCACATCTTGCCTGGTCAGAGCGCCCGTCGGGTCCGCCGGCCGATCCCGCGCACAGTGGCAGGAGTGTCGACACTGGTGCCGCGTCGAACGTGCGTCGCCGGGCTCGCAGGTGAACCCCAGGGCCGGCTCCGGGAGCCGCGGGACCTGGGGACGAGAATCTCTCGACCCCCGCATTACTTACGCTGGACAGGCTCCCCTGCGACCCCGTTTCCCTTGCGGAAACCCGCAGGTGGCGCGCCGTTCCCCCACACCGCCGACGTGACCGGGCCGAAGGCGCGCGGGCGCGGCTCAATCATGTGGACTGGTCAAGATCTCCTGCCGTAATGTCCTCCTGCCCGCCGCTCGACGGGCACGTCTCCATGTTGTGTCCCTGGGGGGATTCCATGTCGCTCAACCCTGTCGGGCCGCCGCCCGGGGCTCCGTACCCCGTACCCGCCGGGCCTCCGGCGACCTCCGCCGTGCTCCGTTCCCCGCTGGGTCTGGCGGCCGCGGTGACGGTGCTGCTGTCGCTGGTGATCGCGGTCGATGTGCTCGCCATCGCCGCGGAGGCCGCCCGCTACGCCCTCATGGGCACGGCGGTCGCCGACGAACTCGCCACCGTCGACCCGTCCGCGCTGAACCGCTCGGACCTGTGGACGGGCTCCGCCGCGGTCCTGCAGGTCATCGCCCTGGTGGCGACGACCGTCGTCTTCGTCGTCTGGTTCCACCGGGTCCGCTCCAACGGCGAGGTGTTCGCCCCCAACGGGTTCGAGAAGGGCCGCGGGTGGGCGATCGGCGGCTGGTTCATCCCCATCGGCAACCTGTGGATCCCCTTCAGGGTCGCCCGCGAGACCTGGGTCGCGAGCTCCCAGACGACGCAGGACGGCCGCCTTCGGCCCGCCGACTCGGGCCCGGTCTCCTACTGGTGGGCGGCGTGGATAGCCTCCTCCGTGCTGGGCCGGCTCTCGGGGGGCATGTTCGACGAGAGCTCGGGCTACGCGGACGACCTCCGCGACGCCGCCGGCTTCGCCATCGCCGTGGACGGCGTGGACATCCTCGCCGCGGTCCTCGCCATCCTGTTCGTCCGCAAACTGACGGCCATGCAGCACCGCAAGGCCACGGAAGGCCCGTTCGCCCTGTCCTGACCCGGGCCGCGACCTCGTCGGGCGGGGGCGTCGGGCCCGTGGGGGTGGCGTGTCAGCGTGCGGTCAGCGCCCTGTCAGCGGGGGCGGGCAGTGTGCGGGCATGGACACCGTCACCGCGGAGCGATCCGCCCCTCCCGCCGCCGCCCGTCGCCTCCGCACCGCGGGCCCCGTGCCTTCCGCTCCGGCCGCGTTCGTGCGCTTCGCCGTGTGCGGCGGCGGTGTGGGGCTGGCGTCCTCCGGAGTGCTGATGGCGCTGTCGGGACCGGTGCCGTTCGCCCTGGCGAACGCGGTGGTGACCGTGGCCTCGACGGTGCTGGCCACCGAGTTGCACGCGCGCTTCACCTTCGGCGGGGGCCGCGCCGGGTGGCGGGCGCACCTGGAGTCGGCGCTGACGGTCGTGGTCTGCTACCTGTTCACCACGGCCGCGATGCTGCTCCTGCAGGCGGTGTGCGCCGCCCCCGGCGTACTGCTGCGGCAGTCGGTCTACTTGGCGGCCTCCGCGCTGGCCGGGGTGGGCCGCTTCTTGCTGCTCCGCGCGGTGGTCTTCGCCGGGCGGGGCGCCTCCGCCGCGTCGGTGTGGCGCAGCGACGCGGCGTACATCTCGTCGGGGTCGAGCCGGCGCAGCTCCTCGGCGATGAGCTCGGCGGTCGACCGCACCTTCAGCGCGAGGTGCCGGCTGGGCTGCCCGGGGATGGTGAGGTTGGCCAGCGGGCCCTCGGGGCGGTCGATGTGGATGTCGCCGTCCGCGGTGCTCAGCCGGACCGCGGTGACGACCGGGCCGTCGGTGACGACGCGCTCGACGGGCACGCGCAGCCGGTTGCCGAGCCAGCGGGCCAGGAGTTCGGCGCTGGGGTTGTCGGCCTCGCTCTCGACGGCGGCCGAGATGACCCTGGCCCGGGCCTGGTCGAGCGCGGCGGCGAGCATGGACCGCCAGGGCGTGAGCCGGGTCCAGGACAGGTCGGTGTCGCCGGGGGTGTAGCCGGCGGCACGGGTCTTCAGCTCCTCCAGCGGATGCTCGACGGCGTACGCGTCGGTGATCCGGCGCTGCGCCAGCGCGCCGAGGGGGTCGGCGGCGGGGTTGGCGGGTGCGTCGACCGGCCACCACACCACCACGGGGGCGTCGGGCAGCAGCAGCGGCAGGACCACGCTGTGGGCGTGGTCGGCGAGTTCGCCGTGGAGGCGGAGCAGGACGGTCTCGCCGGTGCCGGACTCGCCGCCGACGCGCACCTCGGCGTCGAGGCGGGCGCTGCG
>NZ_JARAVO010000060.1:0-41395 GCF_033792805.1 Streptomyces sp. PA03-1a | reverse complement strand
GCAAGCAGCTGCTCATCACCCGCGGCGCGCTGACCACCTTCTCCATCGCCAACGACGTGGCGAAGTACTTCGCGATCATCCCCGCGATGTTCGCGATCGTCTACCCGGGCCTGGACAAGCTCAACATCATGCAGCTGTCCTCGCCGCAGTCCGCGATCCTGTCCGCGGTCATCTTCAACGCGCTGATCATCATCGCCCTGGTGCCGCTCGCCCTGCGCGGCGTGCGCTACCGGCCCACCAGCGCCGACCGGATGCTCCGCCGGAACCTCGGGATCTACGGACTCGGCGGCCTGGTCGCCCCGTTCATCGGCATCAAGCTGATCGACATGCTCATCTCCCTGATCCCCGGAATCCACTGACGCGAGGCGTGCAGAGAACCATGAACACTTCCGTACGCAACTCCGCCCGGCTGCTCTGGAGCGCCCTGCGCGCGCTGCTGGTGCTGACCGTCGTCCTCGGCGTCGTCTACCCCGTCGCGGTGTGGGGGGTGGGCCAGGCGGCCTTCCACGACCAGGCCAACGGCTCCGAGGCGAAGGCGGGCGGCAAGGTCGTCGGCTCCACGCTGATCGGCCAGAACTTCACCACGGGCAAGGACTTCGCCCCGGACCCCAAGTGGTTCCAGCCGCGCCCCTCGGCGGCCGACGCGGGCGCCGGCGCCGGGCCGTACGACCCGACCTACACCAGCGCGTCCAACCTCGCGGTCACCAGCAAGACCCTCACCGACCTGGTGAAGGAGCGCAAGCAGGAGGTCGCCGCCTTCAACGGCGTCCCGCAGTCCAAGGTCCCCGCGGACGCGGTCCAGGCGTCCGGCTCCGGCCTCGACCCGGACATCTCCCCGGCGTACGCGGACATCCAGACCGCGCGCGTGGCCAAGGCCAACGGGCTGAGCACCACCGAGGTCGCCCGGCTGGTCAAGGAGCACACGGACGGACGGCAGTTCGGCATCCTCGGCCAGCCGACCGTCAACGTCCTGGAGCTCAACATCGCGCTGGAGAAGCTGGCCGGCTGACCCACCGCCGCCCCCACCCACCCGGCATCACGCCCGCCGGGTGGGCTTCGGCGCGCGCGGAGGACGCCCCGCGGCGCCGCCTGGTCGCCCGGCCCGTGGTGGCGGTTCCCGGCCGCCACGGCCGGCTTCCTGGCGCCGACCGTCACGACGGTCGCCGTCCTCGGCCCCCCGCGTGAAGCACCGCCGCGCCCGGCCGTGCGCGCCCGCCGTCGTGGGGCCGGGGGGCGGGTCGCGTCAGGAAGGCGTCAAGCGCCGGGGGTCCGCCGTCAGGGGGCCGACAACGCAGGGTCCGGGACGGGGCCGGCGGGGAGACAGTGGAAGCACGGAGGGGAGGCCGGCGGAGGCCGCTCGGCGGTGCGGAGGGGGCTGCGGAATGGCGCACACCGTTACCGCTGAGGAGCGGCGGCAGGTGCCACCTGGTCCGGATCCGGACGGCGGTGGGGATTCCGGGTCAGGGAGACGGCACCGTGTTCCGCGCAGGCCTCCCCTCGGTGGGGGGTCGCCGGGCCGGCCGCGTCGCACGTTGACGGCGTCGCTGCGCGGCCGCCCCGGCACCGTACCCGCGCGGTTACGGCTGTTGCGGACGACGGCCCTCGCCGTGTGCGCCGCCCTGGCGGCGGTGCTCCTGGCGGGCGGTGCGTCGGCGGACGACTCCTGGTCGGCGATCCGCACGCACTCCGCGCCCCAGGTCACCAGCGCCGCGGGCCTGTACTTCGCGCTCAGCGACATGGACGCCCAGGTCGCCAACCAGCTCCTGACCCCCGGCGGCGGCGACGCCGCGAGGATCTACGGGCAGCGCCGCTCCGAAGCCGCCGGATACCTCCGCGACCTCGCGGAGGCCGCAGCGGGCGACCCCGCCGCCGAGCGGGAGGTCGCCGCCGCCATCCGCGACGTCGGCCGCTACGAGGAACGGGCCGCCAGGGCGCTGCTGCTCGGCGAGCGCTCCGACCGGGCCGCCGTCGATGCCTACCGCTCCGCGTCCGCCCTGATGCGCACCCGGCTGCTCCCCGAGGCCGACGCCCTGGTGACGGTCAACGACGCCTCCTTCGAGCGCGCCTACGGCCATGCGTACGACAGGGCCGGCGCCGTGCGCACGGCTGTCGTGTGCACCGGCCTCCTCCTGCTCGCGGTCCTCGTGGTGCTGCAGCTCTTCCTCGCTCGCCGCTTTCGGCGCGTGGTCAGCCCCGCGCTCGCCGCCGCCACGCTGATCGCGCTCGCCGCGACCGCCGCCGGCACGGTGGGCCTGGGCGCCCAGCGGGACGACCTGACGGTGGCCCGCAGGGACGCCTTCGACTCCGTCCTCGCGCTCACCCGCGCCCGCTCGGTCGCCTACGACGCGAACGCCGACGAGTCGCGCTACCTCCTGGACCGGGCGCACGCCGCCGGGCACGAGGCGGACTTCCTCGACAAGAGCCAGAGGCTGGCGCGGCTGCCGGGCGTCGCCTCCGTCGACGACTACGACCCCGCCCTCGCCCGGGCCCTCGACGCCTACCGCGCGGATCCGGCGGACCTGCGCTTCACCGGCTTCCTCGGTGACGAGTTCCGCAACATCACCTTCCCCGGTGAGCGCCCCGCCGCCGAGCGGGCCCTGCTCCGCTACCAGGCGTACGAGCGGGACGACCGCACGATCCGGGCCCTGGCCGGGACCGGCCGGCTTCCCGCTGCCGTCGCGTACGGCACCGGCTACGGACCCGGGGAGTCGAACCACGACTTCGCGGCGTTCGACCGGGCGCTCGGCGAGGTCATCGCCATCAACTCCGCCGCCTACGAGCGGGCCGCCGCGGACGGCGCGGACCGGGCGCTGTCCGTCCCCCTGGGCCTCGCCGGGGCGCTGGTGGCCGCCGCGGCCCTGGTCGTCCTCGGCCTGAGGCCGCGGCTCGCGGAGTTCCGCTGACCGGGGGCGGCGGCACGAGGAGGGCGTCAAGGACGCGTCAACGTGCTCCCCGCAGGAACATCACGCCCGATTTGTCCGCTGCTGGGACCATAGGATTCCTAACGTCGGACGCGCCCGGAAGGGGCACGCCACGAGGCGGAACGTGGAGCCATGGCACGCGGGACTTTGCGGATATACCTGGGGGCGGCCCCGGGAGTGGGCAAGACCTACGCCATGCTCTCCGAGGCCCACCGGCGCCTGGAGCGCGGCACCGACGTCGTCGTCGCCTTCGTCGAGCACCACGACCGTGCCCGCACGGAGGTCATGCTGCACGGCCTGGAGGTCGTGCGGCGCAAGGAGATCGAGTACCGGGACACCGTCTTCACCGAGATGGACGTCGACGCGGTGCTCGCGCGCCGGCCCGAGGTCGCCCTCGTCGACGAGATGGCGCACACCAACATCCCGGGCAGCCGCAACGAGAAGCGCTGGCAGGACATCGAGGAACTGCTCCAGGCCGGCATCAACGTCATATCGACGGTGAACATCCAGCACCTGGAGTCGCTCGGCGACGTCGTCGAGTCGATCACCGGGGTACGTCAGCGCGAGACCGTGCCCGACGAGGTGGTCCGCCGCGCCGACCAGATCGAGCTGGTCGACATGTCGCCACAGGCGCTGCGCCGCCGCATGGCGCACGGCAACATCTACGCCTCCGACAAGGTCGACGCCGCCCTGTCCAACTACTTCCGGCCCGGCAACCTCACCGCGCTGCGCGAGCTGGCCCTGCTGTGGGTGGCCGACCGGGTCGACGAATACCTGCGGCAGTACCGCACCGACCACCGGATCTCCGCCACCTGGCAGGCCCGTGAGCGCATCGTGGTCGGCCTCACCGGCGGCCCCGAGGGGCGGACGCTGATCCGGCGCGCCGCCCGGATGGCCGCCAAGGGCTCCGGCGGGGAGATCCTCGCCGTCCACATCGCGCGCAGCGACGGCCTGACGGCCGGCTCGCCCAAGGAGCTCGCCGTCCAGCGCACCCTCGTCGAGGACCTCGGCGGTTCCTTCCACCACGTCGTCGGCGACGACGTCCCCGGCGCCCTGCTGGACTTCGCCCGCGGGGTCAACGCCACCCAGGTCGTGCTCGGCACCAGCCGCCGGCCCGCGTGGCAGTACGTCTTCGGGCCGGGCGTCGGCGCGACCGTGGCCCGCGAGTCCGGGCCGGACCTCGACGTCCACATCGTCACCCACGAGCACGCCGCCAAGGGCCGGGGCCTGCCCGTGGCCCGCGGCGCCCAGCTCGGCCGCTCCCGGGTGATCGCCGGCTGGCTGACCGGTGTGCTCGGCCCCGCGCTGCTCTGCCTGGTGCTCACCCAGCTGCACCCCGCCCTGGGCATCGCCACCGACATGCTGCTGTTCATGACCCTGACGGTCGCGGCGGCCCTCGTCGGCGGCCTCTACCCGGCGCTGGTCTCGGCGGTCGGCGGCTCACTGCTGCTGAACTACTTCTTCGCCCCGCCCCTGCACACCTTCACCATCGCCCAGCCCGAGAACCTGATCGCCATCGTGATCTTCGTGCTGGTCGGTATCGCGGTGGCCTCCGTGGTGGACCTGGCGGCGCGCCGCACCCACCAGGCCGCCAGACTCCAGTCCGAGGCCGAGATCCTGTCGTACCTGGCCGGCAGCGTGCTGCGCGGCGAGCACTCCCTGGACGCCCTGCTGGAACGGGTCCGGGAGACCTTCGGCATGGAGGCCGTGTCGCTGCTGGAGCGGGCCAGCGAGCACGACGTGTGGACCTGCGCCGCCGGCGTCGGCAGCCGGCAGTGCCTGCGCCCCGAGGACGCGGACGTGGAGGTGCCGGTCAGCGACAACCTCTCGCTGGCCCTGGTCGGCCGGGTGCTGCCCGCCTCCGACCGCCGGGTGCTCTCCGCCTTCGCGGCCCAGGCCGCCGGCGTCCTGGACCGGCAGCGGCTGGAGGACGAGGCCGCCAGGGCCCACAAGCTCGCCGAGGGCAACCGCATCCGCACCGCCCTGCTCGCCGCCGTCTCGCACGACCTGCGCACCCCGCTCGCCGCCATCAAGGCGGCCGTCAGCTCGCTGCGCTCCGACGACGTCGCCTGGTCCGAGGAGGACGAGGCCGAGCTCCTGGAGGCCATCGAGGAGGGCGCGGACCGGCTCGACAACCTGGTCGGCAACCTCCTCGACATGTCGCGCCTGCAGACCGGCACGGTCACCCCGCTGATCCGCGAGGTGGACCTCGACGAGGTCGTTCCCAAGGCCCTGCGCGGAGTCCCCGACGGCAGCGTCACCCTGGACGTCCCCGAGACCCTCCCGATGGTCTCCGTAGACCCGGGGCTCCTCGAGCGCAGCGTCGCCAACATCGTCGAGAACGCCGTCAAGTACAGCCCCGCCGGCACCCGGGTGCTGGTCGCCGCCAGCGCCCTGGGCGGCCACGTCGACCTGCGCGTCGTCGACCGCGGGCCCGGTGTCCCCGACGTCGCCAAGGAACGGATCTTCGAGCCGTTCCAGCGGTACGGCGACGCCCCCCGCGGCAACGGAGTGGGCCTCGGCCTCGCGGTGGCCCGCGGCTTCGCCGACGCCATGGGCGCCACCCTCCAGCCCGAGGACACCCCGGGAGGCGGCCTGACGATGGTGCTCACCCTCCCGGCCGCGCCCGGCAGCGCCCCCGCCGCCCCGGACCTCCCGGCCGAGGCGACGACCTGACCGTGCCCGCACCGCACCCCCGCTCCACCCCCCTCACCGAGAAGGAAAGGCAGGCTCCATGAACCGGGTGCTCGTGGTCGACGACGAGCCGCAGATCGTGCGCGCTCTCGTGATCAACCTGCGGGCCCGCAAGTACGAGGTCGACGCCGCCCACGACGGCGCGACCGCGCTGCAGCTCGCCGCCGCCCGCCACCCCGACGTCATCGTGCTCGACCTCGGCCTGCCCGACATGGACGGCGTCGAGGTGATCCGCGGACTGCGCGGCTGGACCCGCGTGCCGATCATCGTGCTCTCCGCCCGCCAGGCCTCCGACGAGAAGGTCGAGGCCCTCGATGCGGGCGCCGACGACTACGTCACCAAGCCCTTCGGCATGGACGAGCTGCTGGCCCGGCTGCGCGCCGCCGTCCGCCGCGCCACGCCCGGTGGCCCCGAGGACGGCGCCGCGACCGTGGAGACCGAGTCCTTCACCGTCGACCTCGCCGCCAAGAAGGTCACCCGCGACGGCGCCGACGTCCGGCTCACGCCCACCGAGTGGCATCTGCTGGAGGTCCTGGTCCGCAACACCGGCCGTCTGGTCAGCCAGAAGCAGCTGCTCCAGGAGGTCTGGGGCCCGTCCTACGGCACTGAGAGCAACTACCTGCGGGTCTACATGGCGCAGTTGCGGCGCAAGCTGGAGGCCGACCCCGCGCACCCGCGGCACTTCATCACCGAGCCGGGCATGGGCTACCGCTTCGAGAAGTGATCGGTGATCCGTTCACCCGGGCCCGGTACCCTTCCAGGTATGAGTGGTACCACCCGTTCGGACCGGCCTGCCGGCCGCTTCCGCAGGATGCTCGACCGACTGTCCAGCTCCCAGGAGGAGCTGCACTCCGACGAGCTGCGGCAGGACACCGCGGACGTCGGGTGCACCCGGATCTGCGACTGCTCCGATCGCGACATAGTGACCGTGACCGGTACACTACGCGCTGTCACTCTGCGGCCGCGGGCCGGCGTGCCCGCCCTGGAGGCCGAGCTGTTCGACGGTTCCGCACCGCTGGACGTGGTGTGGCTGGGCCGGCGCAGCATCGTCGGCATCGAGCCGGGCCGCAGGATCATCGCGTCGGGGCGGATCGCCATGAACCGCGGCCGTCCGGTGCTGTTCAATCCCAAGTACGAGTTGCGTCCGGTCGGACAGGAGTAGCCGGTGGCGTCGATCGACAAGCGGACCGGGGCACAGCCCACGACCGGGACCGAGCACGGGCCGGAGCAGGACGCGGCCGCCTCGAAGGCGGCCGCCGACCATGCGCTCCTGGAGGCCTTCGGCGGCGTCTGGGGCATGATCGACACGACGGTGCCCGGCCTCGTCTTCGTCCTGATCTACACGATCAACCGGGACATCCACATCGCGGCCATCGCCGCCCTGGGCCTGTCGCTGGTGCTGGCACTGGCCCGCCTGGTGCGCCGGCAGACCCTCAAGCACGCCTTCAGCGGCGTCTTCGGCGTCGCCTTCGGCGCGGTGTTCGCGATGATGTCCGGCGACGCGAAGAACTTCTACCTGCCCGGCATGCTCTACACCCTCGGGCTCGCGGTCGCCTACGTGGTCTCCGCGCTGGTGAAGTACCCGCTGATCGGACTGCTGCTCGGCCCGATCCTCAAGGAGAACCTGTCCTGGCGGACGCGGAACCCGGGCCGGCTCGTCGCGTACACCAAGGCCACCTGGGCCTGGGGCGTCATCCTGCTGGTCAAGTCGGCGATCCTCTTCCCGCTCTACTTCTGGGGGAACGCCACCCAGCTCGGCTGGGTCAAGGTCGCCCTCGGCATCCCGCCGTTCCTGCTCTGCGTCTACCTGACCTGGATCTTCCTGGCCAAGGCGCCGCCGCCGATCGACGTGATCGCGGAGATGGAGGAGGCCGAGCGGGCCGAGAAGGCCGAGCGCGCCGCCGAGGAGGCCGCCAACCGCTGACCTGGCGCCCCGCGCCGACGGCAACGCACGAGGGGCGGCCGGAACCCACGGGTTCCGGCCGCCCCTCGTCGTACGGCCTGGACGTCCTACGCCCTACGCACCGGCCTCGGCGCTGCGCACCGAGAGCAGGTCCTCCAGTTGCTCCTCGCGGTGCGGGGCCGCGACGAACAGCAGCTCGTCGCCCGCCTCGAGCGCGTCGTCCTTGGAGGGGGTGAGCACGCGGTGGCCGCGGATGATCGTGACCAGCGAGGTGTCCTCCGGCCAGGCGACCTCCCCGACCCGGGTGCCCACCAGCGCGGCCTCCTCGGGGAGCGTCAGCTCGACCAGGTTCGCGTCGCCCTGGCTGAAGCGCATCAGCCGGACGAGGTCGCCGACGCTCACCGCCTCCTCCACCAGCGCCGACATCAGGCGCGGGGTGGAGACGGCCACGTCCACGCCCCAGGCCTCGTTGAACAGCCACTCGTTCTTGGGGTTGTTCACCCGTGCGACGACGCGCGGGACGCCGTACTCGGTCTTGGCGAGCAGCGAGACGACCAGATTGACCTTGTCGTCGCCCGTGGCGGCGATCACCACGTTGCATCGCTGCAGCGCGGCCTCGTCCAGCGACGTGATCTCGCAGGCGTCGGCCAGCAGCCACTCGGCCTGGGGCACCCGCTCCACCGAGATCGAGGTCGGGTTCTTGTCGATCAGCAGGACCTCGTGGCCGTTCTCCAGCAGCTCACCCGCGATCGAGCGGCCCACGGCCCCGGCCCCGGCAATGGCGACCCTCATCGGTGCGCCTCCTCAGGGCCCTTTGCGAACGCCGCTTCGACCTGTTCGACCTCGCCCGTGCGCATCATCACATGCACCAGGTCGCCTTCCTGCAGGACCGTCTCCGACGTGGGGAGCATCGCCTCGCCCAGCCGGGTGAGGAACGCCACGCGCACTCCGGTCTCCTCCTGGAGCCTGCTGATCTTGTGGCCGACCCAGGCGGTGTCCGTGTGCACCTCGGCGAGCTGCACACCCCCGCTCGGGTCGCGCCACAGCGGCTCCGCGCCGGACGGCAACAGGCGGCGCAGCATCTGGTCGGCCGTCCAGCGGACGGTGGCGACGGTGGGGATGCCCAGGCGCTGGTACACCTCCGCCCGCCGGGGGTCGTAGATCCGGGCGGCGACGTTCTCGATCCCGAACATCTCCCGGGCCACCCGGGCTGCGATGATGTTGGAATTGTCACCGCTGCTGACGGCCGCGAAGGCGCCCGCCTCCTCGATGCCGGCCTCGCGCAGCGTGTCCTGGTCGAATCCGACCCCGGTCACGCGGCGCCCGCTGAACCCGGAGCCCAGGCGGCGGAACGCCGTCGGGTCCTGGTCGATCACGGCCACTGTATGACCTTGCTGCTCAAGGGAGTGCGCGAGAGTGGAACCCACTCGCCCACACCCCATAATCACGACGTGCACGACCGTCCTTCCGGCTGTCAACAATTCCGGCCGATCCCCCTCAGGGTCTCAGACCGCGCCCAAAGCTACACACGCACGTAAGCCCTTGATAGGTGGGCGGGGGATCGGAAATCTTGACGATCCTCTAACATCGCGGGGTGTCCAAACTGACCGACCTTCCGAAACGGATCCTGATCGGGCGGGCGCTCCGCAGCGACAGGCTCGGAGAGACGCTCCTCCCGAAGAGGCTGGCGCTCCCCGTCTTCGCCTCCGACCCGCTGTCCTCCGTGGCGTACGCGCCCGGAGAGGTGCTCCTGGTCCTGTCGATCGCGGGAGTGTCGGCCTACCACTTCAGCCCCTGGATCGCGGTCGCGGTCGTCGTGCTGATGTTCACCGTCGTCGCCTCGTACCGGCAGAACGTGCACGCCTACCCCTCCGGCGGTGGCGACTACGAGGTCGCGACGACCAACCTCGGCCCGCGCGCCGGGCTCACCGTGGCCAGCGCGCTGCTGGTCGACTACGTCCTCACCGTGGCCGTGTCGGTCGCCTCCGGCGTGGAGAACCTCGGCTCCGCCGTGCCGTTCTTCGTCGAGCACAAGGTGCTGGGCGCCATCGGCATGATCGTCCTGCTCATGCTGATGAACCTGCGCGGCGTGCGTGAATCGGGCACGATCTTCGCCATCCCCACCTACGCCTTCGTCTTCGGCGTCTTCTGCATGCTGGCCTGGGGGATCTTCCGGATCGCGATCGGCGAGGAGATGCACGCGCCGACCGCCGGCTACACGATCAAGGCCGAGCACACCGGACTCGCGAGCTTCGCGCTCGTCTTCCTCCTGCTGCGGGCCTTCTCCTCCGGCTGTGCCGCGCTCACCGGCGTCGAGGCGATCAGCAACGGCGTGCCCGCCTTCCGCAAGCCGAAGTCCAAGAACGCCGCGACGACCTTGGCGCTGATGGGCGTCCTCGCCGTGACCATGTTCTGCGGCATCATCGCGCTCGCCCTCAACACCAACGTCCGCATGGCCGAGAACCCGGCCGCCGACCTGCTGGTGAACGGCAAGCCGGTCGGCCCCGGCTACACCCAGGACCCGGTGATCGCCCAGGTCGCCTCCGCCGTCTTCGGCGACGGGTCGATCCCCTTCATCTTCCTGGCCGGGGCCACGGCGCTGGTGCTCTTCCTGGCCGCCAACACCGCGTACAACGGCTTCCCCGTGCTCGGCTCGATCCTCGCCCAGGACCGCTACCTGCCGCGCCAGCTGCACACCCGCGGCGACCGGCTCGCCTTCAGCAACGGCATCGTGCTGCTCGCCGCCTTCGCGTGCGTACTGGTCTACATCTACGGGGCCGACTCGACGCGGCTGATCCAGCTGTACATCGTCGGCGTCTTCGTCTCCTTCACGCTCAGCCAGATCGGCATGGTCCGGCACTGGAACCGGCACCTGGCGACCGAGACCGACCCCGCCGTGCGCCGCCACATGGTCCGCTCCCGGGCGATCAACACCTTCGGCGCCTTCTTCACCGGGCTCGTCCTCGTCGTCGTGCTGCTGACCAAGTTCACGCACGGCGCCTGGGTCGCCGTCCTGGGCATGGTCCTCTTCTACGGCATGATGACGGCCATCCGGCGCCACTACGACCGGGTCTCCAGCGAACTCGCGGCCGCCGAGGAGCGCAGCGAGGAGGAGGTCAAGCCCTCCCGCGTGCACTCCATCGTCCTGGTCTCCAAGGTGCACAAGCCCACCCTGCGGGCCCTGTCGTACGCCAAGCTCTTCCGGTCGGACACGCTGGAGGCGCTCAGCATCAACGTGGACCCGGCGGACACCAAGGCGCTGCAGGCCGAGTGGCACCGCCGCGGCATCGAGGTGCCGCTGAAGGTGCTGGACTCGCCGTACCGCGAGATCACCCGGCCGATCATCGACTACGTCAAGAGCCTGCGCCGCAGCAGCCCGCGCGACGTCGTGTCGATCTTCATCCCGGAGTACGTGGTCGGCCACTGGTACGAGCACCTGCTGCACAACCAGAGCGCGCTGCGGCTCAAGGGCCGGCTGCTGTTCACCCCCGGCGTCATGGTCACCTCCGTGCCCTGGCAGCTGGAGTCCTCCGAGCGCGCCAAGCAGCGGGCCCGCAAGGGCGCCGAGTGGAACGCGCCTGGCTCCGTGCGCCGCGGCGAGGCAGGGCCGTCCAAGCGGCACCGGGAGCCCAGCGGGCGGGCGTGAACCCGGGGCGGCGGCGGGCCGTAGACTGGTGAGCTGCCGTCCTTCCCCGCCCCCTGCCCCCAGGAGCCTGTTCCGTCATGCAGCACCGTACGAAGGCCCCTGAGGCCGACGCCCTCGTCGGCGAGCGCTACGAGGTCGAGGTCGGCCCGGTGGCGCACGGCGGCCACTGCATCGCGAGGACGGTCCTGCCGGGCCACGACCGGCCGCAGGTGATCTTCGTCCGGCACACGCTCCCCGGCGAGCGGGTCATCGCCGAGATCACCGAGGGCGGCCCGGACTCGCGCTTCCTGCGCGCCGACGCCGTGGAGGTCCTGCAGGCCTCCCCGGACCGCGTGGAGGCGCCCTGCCCGTTCTCCGGCCCCGGCAAGTGCGGCGGCTGCGACTGGCAGCACGCCGCACCCGGCGCGCAGCGGCGGCTCAAGGTGCAGGTGATCACCGAGCAGCTCCAGCGGCTCGCCCACCTCACCCCCGAGGAGGCCGGCTGGGACGGCACCGTCGAACCCGCCCCCGGCGACAAGGTCGCCAAGGGCGAGGTCCCGGCCTGGCGCACCCGCGTCCAGTACGCCGTGGACGCCGAGGGCCACGCGGGCCTGCGCCGCCACCGCTCGCACGAGGTCGAGCGCGTCGACCGCTGCCTGATCGCCGCCCCCGGCGTCCGCGAGCTGGGCGTGGAGTCCCGCGACTGGTCGGGCATCGCCTCGGTCGAGGCCATCGCCGCCACCGGCTCCTCCGACCGCCAGGTGATCCTCACCCCCCGCCCCGGCGGCCGCCTCCCCCTGGTCGAGCTGGACCGTCCCGTCTCCGTCCTGCGCGTCGACGAGCAGGACGGCGTCCACCGCGTGCACGGCCGCGGCTTCGTGCGCGAGCGCGCGATCGACCGCACCTGGCGCGTCGGCTCCGGCGGCTTCTGGCAGGTCCACCCCCAGGCCCCCGGGCTCCTGGTCGAGGCCGTCATGCAGGGCCTCATGCCGCGCAAGGGCGAGACCGCCCTGGACCTCTACTGCGGCGTGGGCCTGTTCGCGGGCGCCCTCGCCGAGCGGGTCGGCGAGACCGGCGCGGTGCTCGGCATCGAGTCCGGCAAGCGCGCCGTGGAGGACGCCCGGCACAACCTGGCCGACTTCGACCGCGTCCGCATCGAGCAGGGCAAGGTCGAGTCCGTACTGCCGCGCACCGGGATCACCGAGGCCGACCTCGTCGTCCTCGACCCGCCCCGCACCGGCGCCGGCCGCGCCACCGTGGAGCACGTCGCCTCCCTCGGCCCCCGCCGCATCGCCTACGTCGCCTGCGACCCCGCCGCCCTCGCCCGCGACCTCGGCTACTTCGCGGCGGCCGGGTACGCCCCGCGGCGGATGCGTGCGTTCGACCTCTTCCCGATGACGCACCACGTGGAGTGCGTGGCGATCCTGGAGCCGGTGCGAGAGGCCGTCTGAGCGGACGACGTTGGCCCCGGCCCACGTCGGGGCCGGCAGGAGGGTCACGCCACCCCCCGGAGTTCGCCAAATGTTGACGCGCGGACGCTCCGACGGCGGTGTGCCGCGACCGCGTTGTTGGTTAGGGTGGGCCGCACGGGCCGGTGGCTCCCGCGAGGGCCACGCCGGATACGACGGGGGGTCGTTGGTGGGGAGTTGGCGCCGGCAGGAGCCGAAGGCCGCAGCGGGCCCGGACGTCGGCCCGGCTCCGTTCACGCTCGACGTGCTGGTCATCGTGCCCGGTCGAGCCGTGCGCAGCCCGTGCGACTGACGATCCCGGCCATGCCGGCGGGCGGTGGCGAGGTGCGTGGCATCCGCCGGATGGTCTGCGACGGTGTGCGGGGTGTCCGGTTCGACCGCCGCCACGGAGGGGCCCGCGGCGCGGGTCCGGACCACCCGGTGGGCGGGTGAACCGCCGGCCGGGGCCCGCGGCGCTGCCTCCGTCGCTGCGTGGGTGGCTCGGGCCGATCGCGGCCCTCGCGGCGCTGATGGTCCTCGTGCTCGGGGTCCGGTACGCGGGCGACAGCGAGCCCAGCGCGGTGGACACGCGGATCATGGCGGCAGTGGACGGTGCGCGGGCGCCGTGGCACAACGTCGCTCTGGCCACGGACTTCCTGGGGGAGCCCGGGGGAGCGGTGATGCTGCTCGTGGCCACCGTGACGGGCTGCCTGCTGCTTCGGCGTCCTCGCGCGGCGGTGCTCGTCGTCGCCGGCGCGGGCCTGACCGTGGGGACGACGACGCTGCTCAAGTCCGTGGTGGGACGCACCATCCACGGCGCGAACCTGTCCTACCCGAGCGGGCACACCGCCTTCGCCACCGCGCTCGCCCTGGTGGTGGCGCTGCTCGCCGCCGACCGGCTCGGCCTCCGCAGGACAGCCGGCACGTCACTCGTGCTCGCCGCGGCGCTGGTCGCCGGTGCCGCCATGGGCTGGGCGCAGGTCGCCCTGGGCGCGCACTACCCGACCGACGCCCTCGGCGGTGGGTGCACCGCGCTGGCCGTGGTACCGGCGACCGCCTGGCTGGTCGACCGGATGGCCGACCGGCTGGCCGACGGGACGGCCGGCGCCGGTCGGCTGGAGCGTCGCTGACGCCCTGTCAGGCCCGGCGGCGGAACACGGGTTTCACCGGTCGTCCGGTCAGCCAGGGGGTGGGGTCGGCGGCGTCCAGTGCCTTCCTGTACACCGCGCATGCCCCGGCCACCACGTCGACGGTGTGATCGATGTCGGCGTCGCTGAGCGCGCTGCTCACCACGAACGACGGGGCCAGCACCCCGCCGGCGAGGAGCCGGTGCAGGAACAGGGTGCGGTACTCCTGCGAGGGCCGCAGGTTCTCGTCGAGGGTGGCGAAGACCAGGTTGCTGGGCCGGCCCCGGACGACGATGTGGTCGCCGACGCCCATGGCGGCCGCGGCGTCGCGGACACCGGCGGCCAACCGCTCGCCCAGGGTGTGCAGCCGCGCGGTGACGCCCTCTTCGACGTAGGTGGTGAGCACGGCCATCGCGGCCGCCAGGGAGTGCGTCTCCGCACCGTGCGTGGTGGACAGCAGGAACACCCGGTCGCCGGGGTGCCGCAGCCCGCCCCGCTCCATCAGGTCGCGGCGCCCGGCCAGCGCGGAGACGGCGAATCCGTTGCCCAGCGCCTTGCCGAACGTGGAGAGGTCGGGGACGACGCCGTACAGGCCCTGGGCGCCCGCCTCGGACCAGCGGAAGCCGGTGATCATCTCATCGAAGATCAGTACGCAGCCGTGCCGGTCGGCCAGCTCGCGCAGGCCGGCGAGGTACCCCGGCGGCGGCTCGGTGTGGGTGGCGGGTTCGAGGATCAGGCAGGCGACCTCGCCCTGGTACCGGGTGAGCAGCTCCTCCGTGGCGGCCAGGTCCCCGTAGGGGAACGCCACGGTGAGCTCGTTGGTCGCCGCCGGAATGCCGGCGGACATCGGCGTGGTGCCGATGAACCAGTCGTCGACGGAGAAGAACGGATGGTCGGCGCAGAGGGCCACCCGCGGGCGCCCGGTGGCGGCGCGGGCGAGGCGCACCGCGGCGGTGGTGGCGTCCGAGCCGTTCTTGGCGAACTTCACCATCTCGGCGGTCGGCACCGTGGCCAGGAAGCGTTCCGCGGCTTCGACCTCCACGATGGACGGCCGGACGAAGTTGCTGCCGCGGTCGAGTTCCCGCCGCACCGCCTCGATCACGCGTGGGTGGGCGTGGCCGAGGCTGACCGACCGCAGGCCGGAGCCGTACTCGACGTAGCGGTTGCCGTCGACGTCCCACACGTGGGCACCGTGGCCGTGGCTGATGACCGGAGCCAGGTTCTCGGGGTACTGGTCGTCGCCCTTGGCGTAGGTGTGCGCGCCCCCGGGGATCATGGCGTGCAGCCGCTCGTTCGCCATCCGCGACCGGGGCAGGAGGAACTCTCCGGTGTCTTCGGTGTACACGCCGACCTCAACTTTCCAGGTGCTTGAGGACCTCGGCGAGGCTCGGCGCCTCCCGGTCCCGCTGGGACATCGATGTGACCGGCAGCGGCCAGGCAATGGCGAGCTCCGGGTCGTCGAAGGCGATCGTCACGTCCTCGGCCGGATCGTGCGGGCGGTCGATCCGGTACGAGGTGTCGGCGGTGTCGGTCAGCGCCTGGAAGCCGTGTGCGCACCCCGCCGGGATGTACAGGGACACCTGCGTCTCGCCGGACAGCTCGAAGGTGGCCCGGTTGCGGTACGTCGGCGAGTCCGGCCGCAGGTCCACGACGACGTCGAAGATCCTCCCGTACGAGCACCGCACCAACTTGGCCTCGCCGGCGCCGGAGCGCAGGTGCAGGCCGCGCAGCACGCCCCGGACCGAGCGGGACAGGCTGTCCTGGACGAAGGCGTCCGGGTCGAGGCCCACCGAGCGGACCACGTCGGTGTCGAAGGTGCGGCAGAAGAAGCCGCGTTCGTCGGCGTACGGCGTCGGTTCGAAGAGGTACGCGCCGGTGATCTCCGGGACTTGGGTCGCCTTCATGGGGCCTTCCGCGAGGTGTGGGGGTGGCCGGCCGCAGGGAACAGGGCCGCGGTCAAGGAGTGGAACTGGTGCTGGAGCCGCAGGGCGGCGGCCAGGTTCCGCTCGGTCAGGGTCCGCCGCAGCTCGGCCGAACGCTTCTCCAGGGCACGGAACTGTTCGAGCAGCCGGTCGGCGTCGACCTCGCGCGCCGGGTGGCAGTACGCGCCGAGGCCCATCTCCGCCATGAGCGCGTCGCTCTTCGCCGCGTAGCTGAGGGCGAGCACCGGCGTACCGGTCTTCAGCGCGCAGATCAGGTTGTGGTAGCGGGCCGCCACCACGGTGTCGGCAGCCGCCATCTCCTTCATCAGGTCGGCCAGTGAGGACGGCTCGGCGGCGGTGACCAGCGGCGAGTCCACCGCGTCGAGGATCGCGGCGACCACCGACGTGTCGCACTGGTCACCGGTGAGCAGCCGGACGGCCCGGTCCTCCTCGACGAGCGTGCGGACGAACCGGATCGTCCCGTCGAGGTAGCGCCGGTGTATCTCGTCGGCCCGGGCACGATCGTCGTTGCCGCCGTGGAAGTCCATGACGCCGACGCAGACCGGGCCCTGAGGCGCCGACGGGTCCGAGAGCTTGCCGGGTCCGCCCGACCCTGGCGTCGGCAGGGCGAAGGCGAGGTCCGGGTAGACCTCGTCGCGCGCGGTGTCCACGCCCATCGCCCGCATCGCCTCGCGGGACTGCGCGTCCCGGTACGACCGGTAGGCGGCCAGCCGCGCCGACCAGCGCACCAGGGCCCGGGTCGGCCGGTCGCCGATCGTCGCGGCGCCGACGCTGACCAGCGCCACCCGGGTGCGCAGCAGCCGGCCACTGGCGCAGAGCAGGAACAGCGAGTACGGGAAGCCCCACGGCCGCAGCGGCAGCGTGGCCTCCAGGACGCCCATGCCCGGGACGATCACCACGTCGTGCCGGCGCACCCAGGCGGCGGTGCGGAAGACGTCGACGAGTTTGCCCAGGCCCTTCCCCGCGACCGCGCCCGCACGCGAGGCGGTCCGGTACTCCCCGCGGTACCAGTGCAGCCGCGTCGCGGGGATCCCGAACCGGGTCGTCACGGTCTCGGGTCCGCCGCACAGCGCGTCCACGACCGCGTCCGGGTGTTCGGCGCGGAGGTACCCGAGGACGGCTTCGAGCGAACCGTCGTTGCCGAGGTTGCCCGAGCCGAGCAGGCCGAACACCCCGACGCGCACCGGGGCCCCGGCCGTGGCCGTCACGTGCGCCTCCCCTCACGGCCGGCGACGAGGGCGTCGACGGAGACGGTGAGCAGACCCGGGTCGACCGGGGCGCGGTCCTCGACCCGTTCGCCGGCGCCCGGCCGGACCCGGCTGGTCATCCAGGCGGCCAGGTGGCGGTAGCACGCACGCCGGTCGGCCGGGGACAACGGCGCGCGCCGGATCGCCGAGGCGAAGCCCCAGACGTACTCTGCGAGCAGCCGGGGCGTCGGGTGCAGCAGGCCTGCCCGGCGCGGGTCCAGGTTGACGCACCGGGAGCGCTTGGAAGGGTTCGCCCGCTCGGCGCGGGTGGGGTGGTCGCGGCGGAAGTACAGCAGCTCCGGCACCTGGTGGAAGGGCCCGTGCAGGCCGATCTCGCTGACGAACGTGCGGTCCGCGTGGTGGTAGCTGTCGTGCGGCTTCACCCGGCGCAGCACGTCGGCACGCATCACCCCGTAGAAGTCGTCGCCGCCGGGCTCGAACAGCATGCTGCGGAATCGCTCCGGCGCGTGCGGCGAGCCGGTGGCGAGCGTGTACTCGTACGGGACCTTCACCTTGCCCTCGGCGTCGATGACCGCCTGGTCGGCGTGCGCCAGGATCACGTCCGGCCGTTCGTCGAGCGCCTCCACGCAGCGCCGCAGCAGGTCCCGGGCGTACAGGTCGTCGTGCGAGGCCCACTTGAACAGCTCGCCGCGGCATTCGGTGAACACGTGGTTGTGGTTCGGCGCGGCGCCGATGTTCCGGGTCAGGCGGAGGTACCGGATGCGCGAGTCCCGCGCGGCGTACTTGCGGCAGATCTCCTGGGTTCCGTCGGTGGAGGCGTTGTCGGAGATGACCAGCTCGAAGTCCTCGTAGGTCTGGCCGAGCAGGGCGTCGAGCGACTCGGCCAGGTACTCCTCGCCGTTGTACACGGGCAGGCCGATGCTCAGCCTGGGTTGGGCGGTCATGAGGTCCTCACTTCGGGGATGGGATCGCGGTGGTGCTCGCGCAGGGCGGACCGCAGTTGCAGCCACCACACGGCCGAGCTGCCGACGGTCGCGGCGGCGACGCCCCAGGCCGAGCCGACCGTGCCGGCGGCGGCGGCCCCGCCGAGCCCGCCGCTGACGTAGCAGGCGGAGGCGAACAGCTGGCAGCGCAGGCTGCGCCGGGCCGCGCCGAGCGCGCGCAGCCCGGCCGCCGCGCCGGTGCCCAGGCCCGCGCCCGCGACGCCGAGGGTGACCGGCACGATGAGTTGCGAGGCGGAGTGCCAGACTCCGCCGAGCAACAGCTCGCCGAGACGGCCGGGGACCAGCAGCAGCGCCGAGCCCCAGAGCAGAGCGGCGGCGGCCTGCCCCCCGCCCAGCAGGAGGCAGAACGTGCCGAGCCGGTGCGGGGCCCGCCGTAGCACCCGGGCCGCCTCCGGGACGGTGACGAGCGAGAGCCCCATGAGCACCGCCAGGAACGGGCCGAGCAGGAGCTCTGCGCCCCGCACCGCACCCACCGCGCTCACCCCGACGATCGCGCCGAGCCCGTACGCCCGCAGCTGGCTCGCACCGCTGAGGCTGACGTTCTCGACCAGGTACCGGTAGCCGAGGTCGCGCTGCTCGCGGAGCCACCCGCGCGCCTCGGTCAGCCGCGGCCGGATGCCGGACTGGAGGTAGCCGTACCCGGCCGCCACCGTGGCGGACGCGCCCCAGGCGAGCACGAAGGCCGCCACGCTGCCCGCACGGGCCGCCACCACCATGGCCGGGACGAGGGCGACTCCCCACACGACGTCGTTGACGAACGCCTTCCGCCCGGTGCCGGCGGCGAAGAACGAGAACCGCCAGGCGTCCTGGAGCAGCAGCCCCGGCAACACGACACCAAGGGCGGCGAACGCGGGCCCCACCCGGCCGCCGAGGCCGAGCCCGGCCACCAGGCACGCCGCGCCGATGGCCGCACCGACGCCGAGTGCGGTACCCGTCGACCGGGCCACCGCCCCGCGCCAGGACGCGTCCGGCACCCCGCTGAAGCGCACCACGAGCGGATCGGTGGCCAGCCCGCGGGAGACGTTGAGCACCACGCCGTACGTCACCCAGGCGAGGCTGAACACGCCGAACGCGGTCACCCCCAGCGAGCGGGCCACGTAGACGCCCACCACGAAGTTGCTCACGCTGGAGGCCGCCTGGTCGGCCAGTCCCCAGGACAGCCGGCCGACCAGGGCCCGCCTGGCGGACCGGGCCGCTGGCGCCGTCGTCCGCGGATTCTCCCCC
Organism: Streptomyces sp. PA03-1a; assembly: GCF_033792805.1. Lineage (NCBI taxonomy): Bacteria > Bacillati > Actinomycetota > Actinomycetes > Kitasatosporales > Streptomycetaceae > Streptomyces > Streptomyces sp. PA03-1a. Next base: position 22,298 of record NZ_JARAVO010000060.1, on the reverse strand, counting down.
TCGGTGGTCATCGGTGTCATGCCTTGATCAGCCCGGCGTCGTGCAGGGCGCCGGCCGCGGCGGCGACGGTGTCGAACGGCAGCCCGGACCGTTCGGCGACGTCCAGCAGACTGCGCTCGCCGTCGGAGAGGCTGAGCACCCAGAGCATGGCCATCTGGGCCTGCTGCGCGTCGCTGCGGCCGCCGAGCGAGTCGTACAACCCGCGCCGGCCCAGCTGTGGCTCGCCGTAGGGGCTGAGGTTGACGTACCGCCGGTTGCGGTCGAGCACGGCGAACGCCTCGCGGCAGACCGCGAGGGTGTCCGCCATCGCCTGCGGGGAGACGAAGTCCGGGTTGTCCGCCGAGGTGTGGTATTCGGGGTAGCCGGCGTACGGGGTCCGGCTGAGCGATCCCACGCCGAGGTCGAACCCGGGCGAGCAGTACTGCCGCTCGTCGTAGCCGTACGGGGTGAACTCCTTGACGTGGTGCGGCCGTTCGGAGGTGGTCAGGACATGTCGCATCACCCGGTCGATCTCCGCGTCACCGCGTCTGCTCTGCTTGTACGTCAGCCGGCCCGGGTCCCCGGCGCAGGCCAGTACGAGCCCGTGCTTGACCCGGTCCACCCGCTCCGCGTTGCGGGCCAGCCAGGTGATCGCCCCGATGGTGCCGGGCGCGTAGATGAACCGGTAGGTGTAGTACGGCGTCTCCTGTGCCAGCGCGCGGGCCAGGAACGTCGCCACCGCGATGCCGGCCAGGTTGTCGTTGGCCAGCGACGGGTGGCAGACGTGGCAGGAGACGATCACCTCGTCGGGGACCTGCCCGGGGACCACGTGCTCGGCGTAGGTGAGGTGACCGTCCGCGAGCGTGGAGTCGATACGGACCTCGTACTCGCCGTCTGGCAGCGCGTCCAGGGTCTCCTGCGCCAGGCAGAATCCCCATTCCGGCTTGTAGTAGCTGGTGCGGTACGGCACCCAGGCCGGGTGCTCCGGCAGGGTGTGCAGATGCGACCGCAGCTCGGCCAGCGGCATGGTCGCCGACACCGGCACGCTGTAGCCGAGCACGTGCAGGCTCGACGCGGCGAAGTCGACGACCCGGTTGCCGCCGGCGTCGGCGACGTACGCGTCACGGATGTTCCACTCCTGCGGCACCGTCCAGTCGAGCACCTGCGTGCCGGTCGGCACCTCGTGCACCTGCAGCGGGACGTACTCGCCGACGATCTCCAGGGTGGCGCGCACACCGTCGCCGGTGATGCTCCGGCACAGCGGGTACAGCCGCTCCACCAGCGCGTGCATCTCCTCGCCGACTGCGGTCATCGGCGCCACCGCAGGGTGTCGTCGACCTCGCCGGCGTCGGACGCCGCGCGCAGCACGGCGAGCCGGGTGAAGCGCTGCTCGAAGTCCTCCCGGGTCAGGTCGAACTTCCGGTAGGCGTCGGCGAGTTCGAGCGCGCCCTGCTTGACCGTCCACTCGCAGTCGAATCCGGGGATCGCGGCGCGGAACCGGGAGAAGTCCACCCGGTACGACCGCGGATCGGCACCGGTCTCGCCCGTGATCACCACCTTCGCGCCGGACACCGCCTCGGCGACCTGCCCGGCGATCTCGGCGACCGTGACGTTGTTGACCTCGCTGCCGATGTTGAACGCGCGGTCGTGCACCGCCTCGCGCGACGCGGTCAGCGCGGCCGTGAAGGCCCGTGCGATGTCGGCGGCGTGCACCAGCGGGCGCCAGGGGGTGCCGTCGGAGAGCACGAGGACCTCGCCGGACAGGAGCGCGTGGCCCACCAGGTTGTTCAGCACGATGTCGGCGCGCAGCCGGGGCGAGTAGCCGAAGGCGGTGGCGTTGCGCATGAACACCGGGGTGAAGTCGCCGTCGGCCAGCTCGTGCAGGTCGTCCTCCACGCGCACCTTGGACTCCGCGTACGGCGTCACCGGGCGCAGCGGGGCGTCCTCGGTCACCAGGTCGCCGCCGCCGGCGGCGCCGTAGACGGAGCAGGTCGACGCGTACAGGAAGCGCCGCACCCCGGCGTCGCGGGCCAGCCGGGCCAGGTGCACGGAGGCCTGGTGGTTGATGTCGTAGGTGAGTTCCGGCGCCAGCGACCCCAGCGGGTCGTTGGAGAGCGCGGCCAGGTGGATCACGGCGTCCACCCCGGCCACGTGATCGGCCGTGACGTCGCGCAGGTCCACCCGGTGCCCCGGCGGGTCCGCGGGCGCCGGGCCCAGCACGCAGTCGGCGAACAGGCCGGCGTCCAGACCGACGACCTCGTGCCCGGCGGCCGCCAGGACCGGGGCCATCACGGTGCCCAGGTAGCCCTGGTGTCCGGTCAGCAGTACGCGCAAGGTTCATTCCCCCAGGTCGAGAGTGAGTTTGGTGACGGCGAACGCCTCGGCGTAGCGCGCGTGGCATTCGATGCCGCGGATCCGCGCAAGGCCGAGGAAGGCCTCCCGGTCGTACCAGGGCCGGTGCCGCTGCGAGGGGTAGTGCTCCTGCAGCAGCCGCACCTTCTGCTCGGCGGTCTCCGGCGACAGCGGCTGGTACGCCGACGGTCGGCCGAGGTCGCCGTCCCACTTGACGATCTCGTAGCCGAGCACGAGGTGGTCGCGGAACGCGGTGGGCAGCAACTGTGCCAGGCCGCGGTGGTCCTGGTGCGCGTCATCGGTACGCGGCGCGAGGATCAGGTCCGGCTCGGTCCGCTCGCGCAGCTCCTCGACCGCGGCCTTGGCCTCCTCCCAGTGCGCGGGCAGCCGGCCGTCCGGCAGCTTGAGCACGGTCAGCCGCACGTCGGCACCGGGGCAGAAGGCGGCGAGCGCGGCCTGCTCCTCCTGCTCCCGCTCGCTGCCGCCGCCGGAGAGCACCAGCGCGTCGACGCGGACGCCCGGCCGCGCGCGGCACAGGGTCAGCAGCGTGCCGCCGGCGCCGATGGCGATGTCGTCGCAGTGCGCACCCACCGCGACGATCCGGTCCGGGCGCCCCGCGCTGAGCCGGATCATGCGGTCCTCGTTCCGGCGCCCTGTTCCCACACGGCCCAGGGACGGTCGCCCCTGGCGTAGGCGTCGTCGAGCGCGGCCCGCTCCTTCACGGTGTCCGTCGGCTTCCAGAAGCCGCGGTGCCGGTGTGCCACCAGCCGGCCGCGCTTGGCCAGTTGGGCGCATCCGTCGGCGACCAGGTCCCCGTTCTCCGGTATGTGGTCGAAGACCTCCTGGCGGAGCACGAAGTAGCCGCCGTTCTCCCACATCGGCAGGTCGCTCACCGCGGTGATGCCCCCCACCAGACCGTCCTCGCCCAACTCCACGCAGTGGAACGAGGACTGGGGTGGCACCACCATCATCGACGCCCCTGCGTCACGCCCGGCGAACCGGTCGATCATCTCCGGCAGAGGGGCGTCGGTGAGCACGTCGGCGTAGTTGGCCAGGAACATCTCGTCACCGTCCAGGTGGTGCCGCACCCGGCGCAGCCGCTCACCGATCGGGGACTCGATGCCGGTCTGCGCGAACGTGATCGTCCAGTCGGCGATGTCGGTGGACAGCAGCTCGGTCTTGCCGCCCCGCAGCACGAAGTCGTTGGACGTCGTCTCCTCGTAATTGAGGAAGAAGTTCTTGATGTGGTGCGCCCCGTACCCGAGGCACAGGATGAACTCCTTGTGCCCGAAGTGCGCGTAGTAGCGCATGACGTGCCAGATCAGCGGACGCGGGCCGACCATCGCCATCGGCTTGGGCACGTCGTCGGAGACGCCGTTGCGCATCCGCATCCCGTAACCGCCGCAGAACAGGACGACCTTCATGACTCGACCTCGACAATGCTCAGTTCCGGGATGGGAAAGACAAGGCGGCCGCCCCAGTCGTGCACGAAGGACAGCTGTTCGACCAGCTCGGCCCGCAGGTTCCACGGGAGGACGAGGACGTAGTCGGGTTCGTCGGCGGCTATCTGCTCGGGCGGCAGGATCGGGATGCGGGTGCCCGGGGTGAACCTGCCGTGCTTGTAGGGGTTGCGGTCGACCGTGTACGCGAGCAGGTCGGGCCGGATGCCGCAGTGGTTGAGCAGGGTGTTGCCCTTGCCCGGGGCGCCGTAGCCGACGACCGTCTCGCCGCGTTCGGCCGCCTCGATGAGGAACCGCAGGAGGTCCCGGCGCACCTTGGCCACCCGAGCGGAGAACTCGGTGTACCCCGACAGCTCCTGCAGCCCGGCGGCCTTCTCCCGGGCCAGTACGTCGGCCACCTGCTGCGCCGGCTCGCCGGCCACCTCGGACGGCCGGGCCCACAGCCGGATCGAGCCGCCGTGCGTGGGCAGCAGCTCGACGTCCACGAGCGTGAGCCCGCCGCTGGCCAGCGCCCGGATCGCGGACGCGACCGTGTAGTACTGGAAGTGCTCGTGGTAGATCGTGTCGTACTGGTTCTCCTCGATCAGGGTCAGCAGGTGCTGCACCTCGATGGAGACCCAGCCGTCGTCGGCGACCAGGGCGCGCAGCCCCTGGGTGAACCCGACGACGTCGGGGATGTGGGCGTACACGTTGTTGGCCACGACCAGGTCCGCCGGGCCGTGCTCCGCGCGGACGGCCGCGCCGGTCTCCGGGCTCAGGAACTCCGTGAGCGTGGGCACACCCGCGTCCCGCGCCGCGCCGCCGACGTTCACCGACGGCTCGATGCCGAGGCAGCGGATCCCCCGGTCCACCACGTGCTTCAGCAGGTACCCGTCGTTGCTCGCGACCTCGACCACGAAGGCTTCGGGGCCGAGACCCAGCCGCTGCACGGCACCGGCGACGAACGTGCGCGCGTGCTCCACCCAGGAGGTGGAGTAGGAGGAGAAGTACGCGTACTCCTTGAACGTCTCCTCCGGCGTGATCAGCGGCGGGATCTGCGCGAGCCAGCAGTCGGTGCAGACCCGCAGGTGCAGCGGGTACGCCGGTTCCGGTCCGTCGAGTTGGTCCGCGGCGAGGAAGCTCTCGCACGGCGGGGTCGCCCCCAGGTCGACGACGCTCGCCAGCGCCGTCGAGCCGCAGAGTCGGCATCGTGTCATCTACTGCCCCCATCCCTGCCCGCGCGGGTGTCCCCTCCGCGAGCCAGCGTTTCCGTTCCTACCGGCGGCACGTCGTCCCCGCCGCCGGACCGACCCGCGATCGCGGCTCGGTACCCCTCCACCAGACGCTCCAGCCCGACGGCCGGACTGAAACCCTGCTCGTAACGGCGCCGGGCCGCCCGGCCCATCTCCCGGTTGCCGGCCGGATCGGCCGTGATCCGGCGCAGGCACGACGCGAGCGCGGCGGCCTCGCCCGGCTGGTGCAGCAGACCGGTCACCCCGTCCTCGACGAGTTCGACGAAGGCGCCGTGACGGGCCGCGACGGTCGGGACCCCCGCCGCCATGGCTTCCGCGACCACCAGGCCGAACGTCTCCAGGGCCATCGAGGGAGCCACCACGGCGACCGACCGCGCGACGGCCTGCCGGCACTCTGCCGGGTCGAGCAGGCCGACGTACCGCACGTCGTCCCGGCCCGCCGCCCAGGCGGTCACGTCTCGCTCCAGCGGCCCCGCGCCGGCGATCATGAGCGGTACGCCCACACCGCCGCTCGCTGCGATCTCGTCCCACGCGGCCATGAGCAGGGGCACGCCCTTGCTCTCCGCAAGCCGGCCGAGGAAGAGCAGTTGCTCGCCGACGCCGGCTCGGCAGGCGCCCGGGTCGGGCACGAAGTTGTGCTTCACCGCCAGCCGCTCGGGCGGCATGCCGGACCGCACCAGGACGTCGCGCTGGGCCGCGGAGATGCAGAAGAACCGGTCCACGCCGGACCACCACCGCCGCCGGTTGACCGACAGGCTGACCGCGAGCGGCACCGTCGCCAGCCGGGAGTTCCGGTAGCAGCCGTGCCGGACGGCGGGCAGCGGCGCCGCCGACCCGACGCACTCGGTGCACAGCCGGCCGTCCCGCTGCAGCGTGCCGGGCGGGCAGACCTGGGTGTAGTTGTGCAACGTGGCGACGGTGGGCACGCCGGCGTCGGCGCAGGCGGCCAGCACCGCGGGCGACAGGAGCGGGAAGACGTTGTGGACGTGCACCACGTCCGGCCGCTCGGTGCGGAGCCGGCCGGCGAGCTCCGCGCGGGCCGCCGGATTCCACGGCACCAGCAGCGGCACCGCGGCCTTGCGCAGCAGGGACCAGGCGGCGATGTCGTCGCTGCGGCGCTCGAACACCTCGACCCGGTGGCCGGCTTCGCGCAGCAGCCCCACCTCCTCATCGACGACCCTGTTCTCCCCGCTCGGCTGCGCCGAGGAGTAGCGGTTGTGCACCACGAGGACGTGCATGGTCAGGTCACCTCCCGATCCCGCGCCCAGCGCGGGATACGTCGCCGGGGGACAGCGGGCGTCGTCAGGGGCGTGGCCGCGGCAGGTGCCGCCAGCAGCGAGGCGGCCAGGGCCAGATGCAGCAGGTACGGCGAGGCGTCGCCCAGCCCGGCCTCGGTGTACGACGAGATCGCGACGTAGCTGATCAGGAAGATCGCGCAGGCCCTCGGCAGCGACGGTGGCCGCAGCAACGCGACACCGCCCAGCACGAGGATGAAGGCCGCCACGAGGGTGACGCCGATCAGACCCTGCTCGTTGTAAACGGCCAGCCAGCTGTTGTCGATCGGCAGCCCGCCGAACGACTTGTCGCCCAGACCCGTGCCGAACAACTTCTCCGCGGTCGTCCGGGGCGCTGCCAGCAGGGCGTCCCAGACCTTGGCCCGACCGGTGAGACTGGTGAAGTTCTCCTGGCTCTGTCCACGCAGGAACCACGCCCGTAGCGCGGAGGCGAACCCCACCGCGGCCACCGTGACGCACAGCACCGCCCAGGCGAAGAACCGGCGGGCGGCGGCGCTGGTCAGGACGAGCGAGCCGATCGCCAACGCCAACCCGAGGAGCAGGCCGGCCGTGGCCGTCCGCGTATGGGTCAACGCGAGCAGGACGAGTGACGGCACGATGATCACCGCCGCGCCTGCCCTGTCGGTCCGGCGGCCGATCAGGAGCAGCACGGTGAGCCCGATGATCACCGCGGCGTACTGCCCGATCTGCGGCGGCGTGAGCGGCCACAACGCGCCGACCAGTCGCCCGCCGTAGAGCTCGGGCATGGCCGCACCCGGGGAGATGACCAGGCCGGCCATCACCAACGCGAGCACCGCGAAGTACATCCGGATGTGGTACCGGACGAACGTCAGGCTGCCGTCCCACCAGCGGCTGAGCAGCCACAGTGTGCCGACGAAGAGAGCGAGCCGGGCGCAGCGGAACAGCGCGCCGAACCCTGACTCCAGGTCCGCGCTGGAGATCACGCTCGGCACCAGCAGCAGGGTGAGCAGGAGCACGAAGGCGCTGGGCCGGATGCGCAGCCGGAGATTGAGCGTGAGCGCCAGCGCGAACGCGGCGACCAGCGCACCCATGGTGGCCATCTGGATGAGGGAGCGGGGCAGCGGGACGATGGTCTTCGCCCCGGCGGAGCCGAGCGTGTTGAGGACCAGCAGCCCCCAGACCACCCCGACGGTCTTCGGCGTGCCGGAAGGGTGCGGTTCGGCGCCGGGCCGCGTGCCCGCCGCGGCCGGTCCGCCCGGCGGCCGACCGGGCGTCATGTCCCCGCCCATCTCAACCACCGGCCCGTGGGCGGAAGGTACTGCCCGTGTCCTGCCGGTACGGCGTGCCCTGCCACTGCAGGACGTCGAGCGTCCGGCTCGGGTCGTGGACGACGAAGCTCCACGGCCCGACGTAGACGTTGTCGTGCCAGCGGTTGTGCTGCTTGTTGGTGATCGCCTCGGCCACCCGATCGCCGTGGTACGGCGACCAGTCCGGATAGGTGCCGTAGTTGGACAGCACCGCCATGCGGCCGCACTGCACCGTGCACCCGACGACGGACGCGTCCAGCATGAAGCGGTTGTCGTGGATGTCCACCCGCTGGGTCTTCCACCGGCAGTCGTCGTAGAGCGGTGCGGTGGCGATCGCCGGACGCGCGCAGCGGTCGATGTCCGGCACCAGCAAGGTGCATTCACCGGCCGAGGTGTTGGCCGGGCTGTTGCAGAACCGGTCGGCGTTCTCCCACAGGGTGATCCCGGACCAGTTGTCCGTCAGGACGTTCCGATAGATTTCGATCTTGTCCGTGCGGGCCCGGATCCGTGGCTCGCCGCCGGACTCGGACAGGTAGATGGTCGCGAACGGGAAGCTGTCGCCGGCCTCAGCGGACGTGCGGCCCTCGACCCAGTTGTTCCGCCGGATCGTGTTGTTCCGGATGACCGCGTTGTAGCTGGTCTCGTAGATCAGCGCGGCACCGTCGTTGGCCTCGAGCAGGTTGTTCTCGATGCGGAAGTCGTTGTTGTTGTTGTCCGCCCACAACCCGGCGCCGCGGTTGTCGTGCACCCAGTTGCCGCGGACTTCGGCGCCGTTGACGGCCCAGAACTTGATGCCACCGGTGCAGCCGCAGCCGGGCCGCTGCTTCTCCCAGTCGTCGGTGTTGTTGCCCACGATCTCGTTGCCCTCGACCACCAGGTCGCGGATGGTGTCCCCGGTCTTGTACGCGTTCATTCCGTATTGCCCGTTGTCGCGCAGGCAATTGGCCCGGACCTGTTGGCGGGCACCGGCCATCAGCCCGGCGCCGGAGTTGTTCTGGATCGTCGCGTGCTCGATCACCCAACCGTCGGCCATGTCGTGGTTGACCACGCCTTCGTCGTGCGGCGCGACGAAACGCTGCACGGTCAGATGGCTGATGGTGACGTCGGGGGCAGTGCCGCTGAACGCGTAGTTGTTGGTCTTCCGGCCGTCGAGCACCGCGCCCGGCGCGCCGAGGTAGCGGTTCCCCTTCTTGGCGATGACCTGGGCGTAGCGGCCCTTGTCGAGCGTGTGCGTGCCCGGTCGAAGCCAGAACGTGGTGCCCGGAGGGCTGTTCTCGGTCTTCTCGGCCAGGTCGCCGACCACCCCGGGGTCGACCGTCACCGCGCCCGCCGGCGCTTTCGCCGGCCCGGCCGCGGGCTTGGCGCACACCCGGGCCACGGACGTGGAGGGCGCTCCGGACGTGGAGGGCGCACGCGTCGGCTCCGCCCGGGCGTCGTCCGGCGTGCTCGTACAGGCGGTCGCCGCCAGCAGGGCCAGTGCCAGCGGTGCCGCCGGCCACGCCCTGTGCCTCCACTTGAATCCCACGCGTCCCCCTAGCCGCGGAACGTGAGTACGGTGGTGAACTCCCCGGACAGCTCCGTGCCGTCCGCGGAGCCGGTGCCGACCAGCGTCGTGGCGGGTTCCTTGCGCCCGAAGCCGGCGGAGTACCAGCCCAGGGGCGGGTCGCTCTCCCCGCGATGTGCCCGCCAGCGCAGTTGCCCGGGCAGGTCGAGCACCGCGGAGCGGTCCTCGCCGTCCCGGGTCCAGGTGAGCACCGCCCGGTTCCCCACCAGGTCCGCGGCGATCGCCGGGCCGAGGTGGAACGCCAACTGCACGGCCCGGCGCGGGCCGCGCACCTCGTCGACCACCCGCAGCTCCCGGCTCGCGGCGGTCAGCTCCACCCGGCGGCGGTGCACGGAGCGCTGGTAACCGTCGTGCTCCGCGCACCAGCGGACCGTCCCCCCTTCCGAGGCGCCCGACGTGTCCGCGACCAGGACGCGGCTGCGGGCGTGCCGGGTCCACAGGAACGGGCCCCCGGAGACGGACTGGTCGCCGCCGTCCAGCTGCAGGGTGTTGTGGCCGAGGGTCGAGCGGAAGTACCGCCGCCACTCGGGCTGCCCGTGGTAGCAGAACGTCCCGGGGTCGGCGAGCACGTCGACCCCGTCGTGCCGGACCTCGACGGACAGCGCGTCCGCGTGGGCGTGCGCGGCGATGGACAGGAAGCCGTGCGGACCACCGTCGCAGCGGCACCAGATCTCCCCCGGACCGCGCAGGATCGTGAGCCCCGCGTCGGCGAGGTGGTCCGGTCGGCTTGCCGGGCGGGTCGCGGCCGGTGCGCCGGGCCGGATGAGCGCGGCCAGCAGCGGGGTGCGTACGTCGGCGCCGGTCACCGCAGGCCACCAGGCCAGCCGGCCGAACACGGCCTCCCCGGTCGCCAGCAGCGAGGCCCAGCGGTCGGTGCCCACGCCGTCCACGACCAGACCGTGGCCGTCGTCCGCGTCCCCCTGACGCGGCGGCCGCAGCCGGCTGTCCACGACGGCCGCGAGCGCGTCGGTCATCCGCAGCAATACCAGCCGGATCGACGCGGGGACCGGCACGCCGGCGGCGTCCGCCTCGGCCACCGCGGCCAGGCCGAGCTCCAGCACGAGTCCGTGGTACTCGGTGGCCAGCTCGCGGTTGAGGCCGGACTCGAAGGTGTTGTTCCGCAGGTGCCGTTCCAGCGACCGCACCGCGCCGGCCCGCCAGCGCGCCGAGGCGGGGAACCACCCGAACGCGCAGGCCGCGGCGAGCTGCCCGGCGGCCTCGGCGATGACGTGGTTGTTCGCAGAGGACCCCCGGCTGGGGAAGGCGGCCAGCCAGCGCTGGTGGTGCCAGATCTGCCGGAGCGCCACAGGGTTGTCCTCGAACAGCCCGGCCGCGCCCGGCCAGCCGTCGAGCAGCCGGCGGATCCACACCCAGGACAGCAGCCGGATGCCCAGCTCGATGCCGCTGATCCAGTGCACCGAGCGCAGCGGCGGGTTGGCCGCCCACCACGACCGCAGGTGCTCGGCCACCCGCTCGGCGTACCGGTCGTTCCCGGTGATCGCGTAGGCGACGGCGAGCACGGTCAGGTACTGGTGCCGGGAAGGCTCCCAGATCTGCTTGATGTCCCCGACCGCGTCCTCGTTCCGGTACGGCACGTCGAAGGCGTAACCCGCCGGGGCCCGGAGCCCGGTCTTCGGGTCGTACCACCAGTCCGGGTCGGCGAGGTCGTCGCGTTCCACCCCGAAGAACTCGGCGTGCCCGTCCATCAGCCGGTCCGCCTGGGCGATGAGCCGCTTCGCCGCGTCCGGTGGCACCGCGGCGATCGTCCCGGCGGGCAGGACCGCGGTGAACCGGGCGCCGGTCACGCCCGGGCCGTCGGGCAGCGCCGACCGCCACCGCCGTCTGCGCACCGCGTCGCCCACCCGGCCGCCGACCTCACGCGGTCCCATCCGGGACAGCCGCCGCAGGTACCAGCCCGCGGTCATGGTCATCGCGCCCTCGCCAACGTCACCGGCGCGCCGCCGGCCAGGCCGGCCTGCACGGCGAGGGTGGCCGCCGTGGTGGCGACCAGCGACTCCAGCGGCACCGGCATCGGTCCGCCGGTCCGCACGGCCTTGACGAACGCGGCAAGCTCGGCGGACTGGCCCTTGTCCCGGGCCTTGGGCAGCCGCGAACTGACCCACCGCTTGCGGCCGTAGACCGAGGCACGGACGAAGTCGTCGAGCCGCAGCACCCTGCCGTCCGCGACGAGGTCCAGCGTCTCCTTGGGGAATCCGGGCGCGCCGGTGGTGACGTAGCTGATGGTGGCGGTGGACCCGTCCGGGTAGTGCAGCATGACCTGCAGGTCCTCGTTGCCGGAGGTGGCGACCGCGTACACCGACACCGGGTCGGCGTCGAGCAGCCAGCTCGCCGTGTCGATGAAGTGCCCGCCCTCGCCGGCGAAGCGCGAGCCCTCGGTGCCCTGCTGGAGGTACCAGCTCCCGTGCTGCAGCCGGCCCGCGTTGACCAGGTAGCGCAGGCTCGCCGGACCGGTCCGGGCGCCGAACCGCTTCTTGGCGTCCTGCAGCAGCGGCGCGAACCGGCGGTTGAAGCCCACCTGCAGCCGGTCGTTGCCGGATTCCTCGACCGCCGCGAGCACGCCCGCCAGCTCGTCCTCGGTGAGTGCCAACGGCTTCTCCACGAACACCGTCTTGCCGGCCAGCAGCGCCCTCCGGGTCAGTTCGGCGTGCGAGCTGTGCCGGGTGACGACGAACACCGCGTCGATGGACGTGTCGCCGAGGACGGCGTCGAGATCGGTGGTGGCCTGCGCGAAGCCGAACTTCCGCTGCGCGTTGGCCGCGGACAGCGCCGTCGTGGTGACGACCGTGGACAGCTCGACGCCGTCGCGCTGTGCCAGGTGCGGCAGCAGCATCGACGTCGCGTAGTTCCCCGCACCGACGAACGCGAGCCGCACCGGCGTCGTGGCGGACCGGGCCGGGGTGGGGACTCCTGCCTCGCGTCGCACCGCGGGCACGGCCACCTCCGGGGCCTGCGCCTCTCCCGCGTGTTCTGGGTAGCGGAACAGCACGGCCACGGCCTTCAGGTCGCCGTCCTTCAGGCTCCGGTACGTCTCGACGGCGTCATCGAAGTCGGCGACGTGGGAGACCAGGGGCTCCACGTCGACGGCGCCGCGGGCGAGGAGATCGAGGAAGCAGGCCAGGTTGCGGCGCTCGGTCCAGCGCACGTAGCCGATCGGGTAGTCCCGCCCCTCGAGCTCGTACTCCGGGTCGTAGCGCCCGGGACCGTAGGAGCGGGAGAACCGGACGTCGAGCTCCTTCTCGTAGTACGCGTTCCACGGCAGGTCCAGACGGCACTTGCCGATGTCGACGACCCGGCCGCGGTCCCGGCTCAGCCGCGCGGCCAGCTCGACGGGCTGGTTGCTGCCGCCGCCGGCGGCCAGGTACACCTGGTCCACCCCGTGACCGCCGGTGAGTTCGGCGACGGCGGCTTCCACGGCCGCGGACGAGGGATCGCCGCAGGCCGCGGCGCCCAGGCGCTCGGCGAGATCGCAGCGCACCGGGTCGGGGTCGACCCCGACGACGCGCACCCCCGAGGCGGTCAGGAGCTGCACCACCAGCTGCCCGATCAGCCCGAGGCCGATGACCAGCGCCACCTCGCCGAGCTGCGGCTCGCCTTGGCGGACGCCCTGCATCGCGATCGACCCGACGGTGCCGAAGGCCGCGTGCCGCGGCGCGAGGCCGTCCGGCACCGGGCTGTAGAGGTTCTTGGGAACCCAGTTCAGCTCGGCGTGCAGCGCGTGCTCGTTACCGGCGCAGGCCACGAGGTCGCCGACCTTCACGTCGTCGATCCCGCTGCCGACCTGCTCGACCACCCCGCACAGCGAGTAGCCCAGCGGGGTGTAGGAGTCCAGCTTGCCCATCACCTTGCGGTAGGTGGCGGGCACCCCGTTGGTGGCCACGCTCTGCATGACCTTGGCCACCTGGTCCGGTCGCGAGCGGGCCTTGCCCAGCATCGACATGCCCGCCTCGGACACCTTCATGAGCTCGGTCCCGGTGGAGATCAGCGAGTAGGCGGTCCTGACCAGCACACCGCCCGGCTTGCACCCCGGCTCCGGCACGTCGAGCACCGCCAGCTCGCCGCTCTTGTAGTTCTGCACAACCTGCTTCACCCGAAGTCCCCTTGTTTCTACGCCGTCTTCTACGCCGCCGAGCGAGCGTCCTGGCCGGACCCGGAGGTCGCGTCGCGGTACCAGTACTCGAGGGTCAGTACATGCCACAGATGCTTGGAGAAGTCCCGCTGTCCGGCGGCGTCCTCGGCGACCATGCGGGCCAGCGCGTCGCGGCGCAGGAACCCGGAACTGACGAGCACGCCGTCGTTCACCACCTCGCGCACCAGCGGTGCCAGGTCCCGGCTCATCCACGCGCGCAGCGGGGCGCTGAACAGGCCCTTGGGCCGGTACACGATCTCCCGGGGCAGGATCGAGGTGGCCGCCTCCTTGAGGACGGCCTTGCCCTGCCGTCCGACGATCTTGCGGTCGCCGGGCACGGCGAACGCCGCCCTGACCACCTCGACGTCCACGTACGGCACCCGCACCTCGGTCGAGGCGGCCATGCTCGACCGGTCCGTGTAGGTGAGGTTCAGGCCCGGCAGGAACATCCGGGCGTCGCCCAGGCACATGCGGTTGACGAAGTCGTCCAGGTCGTTGTCCTGGTAGACGTCCGCGTGCTCGGTCAGCACGTCCTCGACCGCCCCGGCCAGGTCCGGATCGACCAGGGCGAGCAGCTCTTCCTGGTCGTACATGGTGTAGCTGCGCCGGAACGCGGTCTCCTCCGGCAGATCGGCGAAGGACAGGAACCGCTTCGCGAAGCGCACCGACCGGTACCCCCGGCGGGCCGTTGCGACCGGCAGCCGGTCCACGGCCCTGGACAGACCGCGCCGCACGGACCGCGGGACGCGCTGGTAGCGCAGCGCGATCACGTTGGCCAGGTGCTTGCGGTAACCGGCGAACAGCTCGTCGGCGCCCATCCCCGAGAGCATCACCTTGACCCCGGCCTCCCGGGCGGCCGAGCAGATCAGGAACGTGTTGATCGCGGCGGGGTCGCCGATCGGCTCGTCCAGGTGGTGGGTCATCCGCGGCAGCAGGTCGAGCACGTTCGGAGCGATCTCGATCTCGTGCAGGTCGACGCCGAACCGCTCGGCCACCTGCCGGGCGTAGCGCAGGTCGTCCGGCATCGCCTCGAACCTGGCGTCCTCGGCGCGGAACCCGATCGTGTAAGCGGAGATCCCGGGGCGGTCGCGGGCGGCCAGCGCGGTCAGGTAGCTCGAGTCCAGCCCGCCGGACAGGAAGGTCGCCACGGGTACGTCGGAGAGCAGGTGGCGCCGGGTCGACTCCTCGACGACGGCGGCGATGTCCGGCTGCTCGCCGCTCAGGGCCCGCTCCCGTCCCTCGGCGGCGACGTCCTTCAGGTTCCAGAACCGGCCGCGCTCCACGCGGCCGTCGGGCCGGCACCGCAGCCAGGTCCCCGGCGGCAGCTTCTCCGCTTCGCGGAACGCGCACCGCGAGTCCGGCACCCAGTAGTACAGCAGCGAGGCCACCAGCGCCGCAGGGTCCACCTGCAGCGACCCGCCGGTCACGGCGGCGAGCGCCTTGAGCTCGGAGGCGAACACCAGACCCTCGCCGCGCCGGAGCAGGAACAGCGGCTTGATGCCGAGCTGGTCGCGGGCGAGCACCAGTTCGCCGGTTCGCTCGTCGAAGATCCCGAACGCGAACATGCCGCGCAGCCGGGGCAGGCAGTCCGTGCCCCAGCGCCGCCAGGCCTCCAGCAGGACCTCGGTGTCGGAGGTACCGCGGAAGCGCACTCCGGCGGCCGCCAGCTCGGCACGCAGCTCGGGCGCGTTGTACAGCTCGCCGTTGTACGTCAGGACCAGGCCGTCCGAGACCATCGGCTGGGCGCCGGTCTCGGACAGGTCGATGATGGCCAGCCGGCGGTGCCCGAGGTGCACTTCGCCGTCACCGACGGGATGGCCGTACCGGCCCGCCCCGTCCGGACCGCGGTGGGCGA
This sequence comes from Streptomyces sp. PA03-1a, assembly GCF_033792805.1. Classification (NCBI taxonomy): domain Bacteria; kingdom Bacillati; phylum Actinomycetota; class Actinomycetes; order Kitasatosporales; family Streptomycetaceae; genus Streptomyces; species Streptomyces sp. PA03-1a. Next base: position 7,146 of record NZ_JARAVO010000060.1, on the reverse strand, counting down.
GGGTGTCGGTGAGCCGGTCGGCCACGGCCTTCCCGTCCGGCCATCGGTAGGTGCCTGCGATGCCACACATGTCTAGCGCGCCTCCTGGTCGCTGTCCGGGACCCGTGCGGCCCACGACGGCTGCTTCGGCCGCGGCTGGCCCGTCCCGCTCTGCCGGGCCAGCCGCTCGTTGTGGCCGCGCAGCGCGGTGTGCAGCCCGTCCCACAGCGTGCCGTCGGTCCGGTCACGCGGATCGGGGTCGATCAGCACCACACCGATCACCGGGATGCGCAGGTCCGCGAGCTGCCGCGCCACGGTGTGCAGCCATGCGGCGCTGCCGTGCCCGGCACGCACGACGAGCACCGTCTGGGTGCCGAGGTACTGGAGGTCGGTCCACGCCGTGCCGGGCGCGACCGAGCCGACGCCGAGCCGGCGCACCTCGTGCGAGACGGTCGCGGCACGCTCGCCGCCGACCACGGGCGGGTCTCCCGGCTTCCGGCGGCGGTCGGCGAGGTGCCGGCCGGGCAGACCGTCGATGATCACCACGGGCTCCTCCGCCGCCAGTGCGCCGGCGAGGTCCAGGGCGATCACGCTCGCGCCGCGTGCGCAGCCCAGTTCCAGCAGCGACACCGGTTCCGCGGCGCCGCGTACGGTGCGGGCCAGGGTCGCGGTGAGCCGTTCGCGTGCCGCCCGGGTCCGTCGGCGCTGCCACCGCCCGGCCGACCGGCGGCGGGGCGTGCGGCGCAGTTCCGCTATGACCGAGGCGCCCAGGTTCGCCGCGATCTCCCGGCGCAGCACGGGGCGGTCCGCCACCACCGCGCCGACCGCGGCCAGCGCGAGCCCGAGCACGAGCCCGAGGCCGAGTCCGATCGCGGAGTTGGTGGCAGCGGCCTTGGGCAGGGAGTGCTGCACCGTGCGCGGGGCGTCCACGATCTGCGTGCCGGCGATGAGCTGGGGCGTGCCGATGCCCGCTTCCGCGGCGCGCTGGTCGAAATCGGCGATGCGCGAGGTGAGTTCGGCCCGGCGGGCGAAGAGCGACTCGAGGTTCGCCGACGCGTTCGGGTCGCTCTCCGGCGGCCCTTCGCCGATCGACTTGTTGACCCGGGCGAGTTCGTCCCGCATGCGGTCACGCTGGTCGAGCAGGGTCTTGGCCTCGGCGTTCGCGGCCTTCTGTATCCGCTTGACATGGTCGGCGACGAAGGCGTCGGCCAGTGCCTTGGCACGGGCCACGGCCTCCGCGTCGCTGTCACCCGTCACGTTGATCTGCAGCAGGTTGTTGGTCAAACCGATGCCCCGGTAGTCCCGCATGAAGTGTTCCGGGTCTTCCGAGGAGTTCAGCGACCGCAGCGCCTCACCGGCGATCTGCGTGGTCTCCAGCAGCGCGGCGTCGGTGCGGATCAGGGTTCCGGGGTCGTTCGGCTGGTCCGCCTGGTGGGCGACCAGCACCGTGGTCACCGCGGTCGGCTGCGGCGGCAGCAGGACCGCGGCCCCCGCGCCGGCCAGCAACCCCAGCAGCGCCACGGAACACCACAGGCGGCGGCGCCTGCGTACCGCCACCACCAGCGCCTGCAGGTCCAGCAGCGGAGCGGCTGCCGACGACTGCGAAGTCGTGCTCGTCGTCACACCGAACCTCCCATCGCGTCGACGCCCACCGCGATCGCCGGCGTGGCGCCATCCGGAGGAGGGGCGGCAGACCGTGTCCGACGGTCCCTGACCCCGCCGGCGACGACGATGCCGACGACCGGATGGCGGGCGTCCGCGCATGCCTCGCCGATGCCGGCGAGCTCCCCTGCCGTCCAACTGCCCGCGCTGAGCACGACCAGGACACCGGACTCGGTGTCGCGGTCCGGCACCAACGGCCGGGACACCGAAACCCCCACCACCCGCAGCAGCGGATCGCTCCCGGCCTCGGCGACGAGTTGTTCGGCGGCCCGGCGGGCGGTCCCGTCACCGTCCGGGACGACCACCAGCAGCCGCCGGGGGGCCGGCAGTTGGTCCCGGAGACGAGCGCACACCCGGCCGTAGCGGATCTTCCTGCTGGCCTCGTCACCGGACGCGTGCAGGGCCGGCACGTCCCACCGGGTGTCGACACCCAGCAGCCGGCGGATCAGGGTCCGCGCGCCACGGCCTTCCGGCCGGTGCGCGCGCCGTCCATCAGGTACGTCGACGGTACCCAGCAGCGCCGAGCCCAGCGCCGCGGCGATCTCGGGCTCAGTGCGCGGTCGGCGACTCATCCGTGCGGCGACGAGATGACCGATGACCGCGAACAGGAGGAACAGCAGCGCCCCGGTGACGATGAACTGCGTCCTGGTCGGTGGTGCCTCGCCGATCGGCCGGGCCGCCGCCCCCATGACGACCATGTTGGCCTTGTTGGTCGCCGGATCGGTCTGGTCCAGCTTGTCCATGGCCTGCTCCAGCGTCGTGCGCAGCTTCTCGAGCTCGGTGCGGGCCTGCACGCTCTCCACGGTCCGGCCCGGATCGGCCGCCTTGGCCAGGTCGGTGATGCGGCGGCTGGTCTGCTCCATCAGCTCCCGCAGCGCCTCGGGATTCGCCGACCCCTCGGGATCGGTGGTGTCGCCCACGACCCGTGCGGCGAAGGTGACGTACTGCTGGGCCACCTCGTCGGAGAGCCGCTGAGCGCGCTCCGGGGTCTCGGCCGTGCCCGAGATCTTGATGATGTTCCCGTCGGTGGCCTTGGCGCTCACCCGGTCTCGCAGTTCGGCGCCGCCGACCCCGGCCCAGTCGAGCGTGGCGGCCGACCGGTCGAGCACCACCGAACTGGTCGCGATCTCCGACTGGGTCAGCAGCTCGCGCTCCTCCCACGCCCCCGGCAGCAGTACCGATGCCGACGTCGTGTACCGCGGTGGGAACAGCGAGGAGGCGCCGTAGCCGACGAGCCCGCCCACCACGGCGAGGGCGGCGAGCAGCCGCCAGCGCCGACGGATCATCCGCCCGATCATGGCCAGGCGTATCGTGTCATCGCTCAACGGGGCGGCCTTTTCTCTGTCGGAACCGGTTCGCCCGCCGACGCCGGAGCCCGGTCACGACAGGCGGCGGCGTAGGCGGCGAGGAGCGACCGCTGCGAGGTGCGCCAGGAGAGCTGCCCGGTGATCCGCTCCTGGCCGATCTTGCCCATCCGGGCCCGCTCCTCCGGATCGTCCAGCAGCTGTGCGATGAGCCCCGCGAATGCGGCCTCGTCGTTGGCGGGCGCGTAGACGGCCGCGTCACCGGCCGAGACCCGTGCCTCCCGGAGGTCGAACGAGACGATCGGCCGCCCCATCACCATGTACTCCAGGACCTTGTTCATGGTCGACACGTCGTTGAGCGGATTGCGCGGGTCGGGGGAGAGGCACACGTCCGCGGTCGACAGGTAGCGCACCAGGTCGGCGTCCGGAATGCGCCCGGTGAACTGCACCTGGTCCGAGAGCCCGAGCCGCCGGGACAGCTCCACCATCGCGTCGAAGGCGTCCCCGGCGCCGACGAACACCGCGTGCCAGTCGCTCCGCCCGAGCTCGTCGCGCAGCTTCGCCAGGGCCCGCAAGGCGTAGTCGACGCCGTCCTGCGGGCCCATGACACCGAGGTAGCACAGCAGATGAGGCTTGCCGCGCTTCAGCTCCGGCTCCGGCGGTACCGGGTGGAAACGGTCGACGTCGGGCGCGCTGCGCACCACGAAGACGTCCTCCGGCCGCTTGCCGCCACGGCGCAGCGCGACGTCCCGGTAGCTCTCGTTCGTGGCGAGCACGACGTCCGCGGCCCGGTAGGTCCGCCGTTCCAGCGCGCACACCGCGCGGTAGAGGAGGTCCTTCCCGCGGTCGAACCGGGACAGGTACAGCTCGGGTACCAGGTCGTGCTGGTCGAAGACGAACCGCGCGCCGCGCCGCTTCAGCCACAGTGCCGGCAGGAACAGCAGGTCGGGCGGGTTGCAGGCGTGGACCACGTCGACCGGGCCGACCTTGCGGGCCAGGCGGAACGTATGCCACAACGCCGATCCGTACTCGCTGAGGTAGCCGGCCGGCCCTCCGGTGGCCGCGCGCAACGGGTAGCGGTGGATCCGCACCCCGTCGATCTCCGCCTCCGGCTCCGTGTCCCGCTTGCTCCCGCGGGGACAGATGACGTGCACCTCCCAGCCCGCGTCGCGCAGCGTCGTGCACTCCTGCCACACCCGCCGGTCGAACGGCACCGACAGGTTCTCCACCAGGATCAGCGCGCGCCGGTCCGGCCGGTCGCCGCTGGTCGTGTCACCAAGCAAGGCCTATGTACCCCGGTTCGGCCCGGCGCGCCTCGGCGTCGGGGAGGCGGATGAGGTCGACGATCACCGGGCCGTCGCCATGGGGCAGCGCCGACAGCACGGCAGGGTCCTTGGTCCCGACCAGGACCACCTCGGCGTGCTCGAGCACCTCGCCGACGGAGTCCCCGAGCAGCTGCGCCAGGTGCGGCAGCCGGGTCTCGATGTACTCGCGGTTCGCGCCCATCAGCCGGGAGAGGCTCACGTTGGCGTCGTGGATGCGCAGGTCGTACCCCTTGCCGAAGAGCCTCTCCGCCAGCTCGACGAGCGGGCTCTCGCGGAGGTCGTCGGTGCCGGGTTTGAAGGACAACCCGAACAGGCCCACCCGGCGCTTGCCGGTGCGCTCGACCAGCTCCACCGCGCGCTGCAGATGTTCGGAGTTGGAGGTCAGCACGTTGGCGAGGATCGGTACCGAGACGTCGGCCCGCTGCGCGGCGTGGACCAGGCTGCGCAGGTCCTTGGGCAGGCAGGAGCCGCCGAAGGCGAAGCCGGGCCGCAGGTAGGCGGGGCTGATGTTCAGCTTGCGGTCGGCCAGGAACACGTCCATCACCTGGTGCGAGTCCACCCCGAGCGCCTGGCACACCGCACCCAGCTCGTTCGCGAAGCCGATCTTGAGGCCGTGGAACGCGTTGTCCGCGTATTTGATCGCCTCGGCCGTCGGGACCGGCACCCGGAACACCTCGCCCGGCAAGCCGTCGTACAGTGCCGCCACCACGTCGCCGCTCGCCGGGTCGAGCTCGCCGATGACGGTCTTGGGCGGGTCGAAGAAGTCCCGCACGCTCGTGCCCTCGCGCAGGAACTCCGGGTTGACCGCGACCCCGATGTCCACCCCGGCGGTGCCGCCGACGTACTTCTCCAGGATCGGCACCAGCAGGTTCAGGCAGGTGCCCGGGAGCATGGTGCTGCGGAACACGACGGTGTGCCGTCCGCCCCGCTCGGCCAGCGCGGCGCCGATCTGCTCGGTGACCCGCTCCAAGTACGTGGTGCACAGGCTGCCGTTGGGTTCCGACGGTGTGCCCACGCAGATCAGTGACACCTCGCTGTCCATGATCGCCTCGCGGACGTCGCCGGTGGCGCGCAGCGCTCCGGTCCGCACGACCTCGGCGGTGAGCTCGCCGATCCGCTCCTCGACCACCGGGGCCTTGCCGTCGTTGACCAGGTCGACCTTCACCGGGTTCACGTCCACCCCGATGACCTCGTGACCCATGCTGGCCAGGCACGCGGCCGACACGCAGCCCACGTAGCCGAGCCCGAAAACGCTGACCCTCATGACCCGTTCCTCCCCCCAGGCAGGCTCTCCCGGCCTGCGATCCTCGCGCCGGCCGGACGGCGACCTCCGCGCATCAGTAGGCCCCCTGCCCGTGGAGCACCGCACGGAGCGTCTTCCACAAGATCACCGTGTCCAGGGCGAGCGACCAGTCCTCCACGTACCGCAGGTCCAGCCGGACCGCCTCGTCCCACGGCAGGTCGCTGCGTCCGCTGATCTGCCACAGGCCGGTGAGCCCGGGCTTGACCAGCAGCCGCCGCCGGATGTCCGGGCCGTACGCGGCGGACTCCTCCGGCAACGGAGGCCGCGGACCGACGAGCGACATCGAGCCGGTGAGCACGTTGAAGAGCTGTGGGAGCTCGTCGATCGAGTACCGGCGCAGCACCGCTCCCACCCGGGTCACCCGCGGATCCCGGCGGAGCTTGAACAGCAGGCCGGCGCCCTCGTTGCGGTCGGCCAGCTCGGCACGTGCCCTGTCGGCCCCGGAGACCATGGTGCGGAACTTGAAGATGGTGAACTCGCGTCCGTCCTTGCCGACCCTGCGCTGGCGGTAGAACGCCCCACCCGGACTGTCCGCCAGCACGAGCAGCCCGACGAACACCATCAGCGGCGCGAACAGCACCAGCAGGACCGCCGCCCCCAGCCGGTCGACGACCTCCTTGACCGCGCGGCGGCCCCCGGTGAAGGTCGGCATGCTGAGCCGCAGCAGCGGTATCCCCAGCACCGCGTCGACGTGCAGCCGCGGGCCGGCCACCTCCATCAGCACGGGGGCCACGACCATCTCGGCGTCGCTGCCCTCGAGGTTCCAGGCAAGCCGCTGCAGCCGGTCCGGTGACCAGTGCGGGTCCGGTGTGACCGCGACGACACGGTAGCCGTTGCGGCGGACGTGGCCCGCGACGTCGGTCAGCCGGCCGACGACCGGCACCCCGTCCACGTGGTCACCGTCGAGCCCGGGAGCGTCCGTCGTGCACACGGCCTCCACCTGCCAGCCGAGGTGCGGGAACTTGCGGATCCGGGTGATCAGGTCGCGCACGGTGGCCGGGCTCCCGGCAGCGAGCACCGGCCGCAGGCACCGCCCTTCCTTCCGCTGCTTGTGCAGCCACAGGCGCAGCAGGTACCGCTCGGTCATGGTGACGAGTGCGATCGCCGGGATCGCGACGAAGATCCAGAGCTTGATGTTGCGCGAGGTGACGGCGACCCCGCCGAGCGCCAGCACGACGGCCGCCGTGCACAGTGAGCGTCCGAGCCGGCGGAACTCCTCGGCGCCCTGGCCGAGCACGGCCGGAGCCCACGAGCGGCTCACCGCAAGCGTCCCCAGCACCAGCAACTCGGTGCCGAAGGCGAGGATCCCCCACTTCTCGTGCCAGTTGGCCGCGTCCCGGACCCCGAAGAAACTGCCGATCGCGGCCACCACGAAGGCGGTGGCCACCGTGTCGCTGGTGATCACGGCACGGCGGTACCGCTGCTCCCATTCGATTGCGGGCCGGCTGATCGCGCCGTTCCCCAGATGCTCGCGTGCCGACGGAAACGGGCTGACTAGTCCCCCATGCCGCACAGAACCCCCCAGGTCCCCAGTGGTTCGACGTGTTCGCCCAACACGGTCCCTCCCCCCGGG
>NZ_JARAVO010000005.1:0-82727 GCF_033792805.1 Streptomyces sp. PA03-1a | reverse complement strand
GCCCCAGCAGATGTCCGGCGGCGAACAGCAGCGCACCGCGATCGCCGTCGCGCTGGCCAACCACCCCTCGCTGGTACTGGCCGACGAACCCACCGGCCAACTGGACTCCGCCACCGGCGAGCAGGTCTTCAACTCCTTCCGCACCGCGAACAAGGAACTCGGCACCACCATCGTCGTCGTCACCCACGACCAGGCCGTGGCCACCGCCGTCGACCGCACCGTCGCCATCCGCGACGGCCGCACCGCCTCCGAAGTCGTCCGCCGCACCAGCGTCGACGACGAAGGCCGCACCACCGTCCACGCCAGCGAGTACGCCACCGTCGACCGCTCCGGACGCCTCCAGCTCCCCCGCGACTACACCCACGCCCTCGACATCCGCAACCGCGTCATGCTCGAACTCGAACCCGACCACATCGCCGTCCGCCCCGACCACGCTGCGGAGGAACAGTCCTAGTACGTCGGCTGGACGTCATGATCTGGCGGTTGGTTGTGCGACGGGTGCGCAGCGATGGCGGTGGTCGTGCCAACGGGCGCCGGCTTGGTGGCGTCGGCGCTGCAGCTTTCCTCGCTGCCAGAGCTCCCGCGACCACGTGAGTAGCGTGGCCTCGGCGCAGACGAGCGCCGAGGACGCCCCCCATCGCCTCGTAACGAGGCAGGTCACGCAGTCCGGCTGGAGTACTCGGTACTCCAGCCCAACTTGCCTCCTCGCGAGTAACCGCCTGCGGGATCGGTGATTGATGTCAGCGAGTCTTGATGTCGCTCGTCCGCCGGTCGAGCCCAGGGGACAGTCGAACTTCCCGGGCCTGCCACCGCCGGCGCAGCCAGCGGTCGTGGCTGGCGACCACGATGGCGCCAGGTCCGGTGCCGAGTGCCTCCTCCAGTTCGTCACACAGGCGGGGGGAGAGGTGGTTCGTGGGCTCGTCGAGCAGCAGCAGGTGGGGCGGGCGGGCCACCAACAGTGCCAGGGCCAGCCGCCGGCGCTGTCCCACCGACAGTTCCCCGACCGGTCTGTTCAGGTCGGCCGCGTGCATCAGGCCGAGCGAGCCGAGCGGCACCTTCACTGACCGGGCTTGGCCCACCGCCACTTCATAGGTGTCGCGGACGGTGCGCGCGGGCCGTTCGAAGACGGTGTCCTGGGTGAGCAGCCCCACCGTCACGTGGCGCCGCTTGCGCACCTCGCCCTCGGCCGGGAGCTGTCCGGCGAGGACGGCGAGCAGCGTCGACTTGCCGGCCCCGTTGCCGCCGGTGACCAGCAGCCGGTCGGTCGCCGCCACCTCCAGGCAGTCCAGTGCCAGCCGGCCCGGCACCCGCACGTCGCGTAGCCTCACCAGCGGCTCCGCGCTCTCCTCGGCCCCCCTGGCCAGGTCCCCGGCGGCGAAGCGCAGGGGGCGCGGTGGCTCGGCGACCTGGGTGCGCTCCAGCTCCTCCAGCCGCCGGGTGGCGTTGCGCACCCGGCGGGAGACGGAGTGCTGTACCCGGCCGGCCCGATGGCCGTAGCCCATCTTTTCGTTGTCGACGCGGCCGCGGTCCGGGGCGACCCGGTGTGCGGTCACACCCACCGACTCGCGCAGTTCTTCCAGTTCCTCCTGCTCCTCGGCGTACCGCCGCTCCCAGCGCTGCCGCTCCGCGTGCTTCGCAGAGAGGTAGGCGCTGTAGTTGCCGCCGTAGCGGACGGGTCCGTTGAGTGCCGGGTCGAGGTCGATCAGGTCGGTGCAGACGGCGTCGAGGAACGCCCGGTCGTGGCTGGCGACCACCACGGTTCCGGGCAGGGACCGGACCTGCGCCTCGAGGAAAGCGGCGGCGTCGTCGTCGAGGTGGTTGGTCGGTTCGTCAAGGAGCAGCGCGGAGGGCCGCCGGACCAGCAGCGCGGCCAGGGCCAGCCGGCCGCGCTGCCCGCCGGAGAGCGAGCGAAGGCTCCGGTCGTGGCCGAGGGCGCCCAGACCGAGGCCGTCCAGGACCAGCGCGGCGCGGCGGTCGGCGTCCCAGGACTCCCGGTCCTGGGCCTGTTCGAGACGTCTGCCGTAGGTGGCGAGGAGTTCCCGGTGGCCGGGGTCGTCCTCGGGGACGCGGGCCAGCTCCTCGCCGAGCCGGTCCAATTCGGCGAGGTCCTCACGGGCCTCGCGCAGCGCCTCGTCCAGTACGGCGCCGAGGGTGGAGTCCGCGTCGAACGGCATCTCCTGCTGGAGGAAACCGACGTCGCGGGGGCGGGAGACGCTTCCCGCGTCGGGTTCGTCCGCCCCTGCGAGCAGCCGCAGCAGGGTGGACTTGCCGACGCCGTTCTCCCCGATCAGGCCGATGCGGTGACCGGGGGAGGCGGTGAGGCAGACGCCGTCGAGGACGCGACGTCCGCCGAGGTCACGGACGAGGTCGTGGGCGAGCAGAGCGGGCTGGGGCACGGGGGATACCGTCCTGGCGTGATCGGTTCTCGGTCCGCCGGGCGCACGGCCTCGGACGCGGACCACGTCACACGTCGGCGGCTCACACCGCCGGTGCCCCCGTCTCCTTCAGCACCCCGTCGGCCAGCCGCAGCCAGCGGTTGATCCCGATCTCGGCGAGGAACCGCTCGTCATGGCTGACCACCATGAAGGCACCCTGGTAGGAGTTGAGCGCGCTCTCCAACTGGCCCGCGCTGACCAGGTCGAGGTTGTTGGTGGGCTCGTCGAGCAGCAGCAGGTGCGGGGCCGGCTCCGCGCACAGCACGCAGGCCAGGGTGGCGCGCAGCCGCTCGCCGCCGGAGAGCACACCCACCGGCAGATGGGCCCGCGCGCCCCGGAAGAGGAACCGTGCGAGCAGGTTCATCCGCTCCGCCTCGGGCCGCTCGGGCGCGAACGCGGCGAAGTTCTCCGCCACAGTGCGGTCCAGGTCCAGCAGATCCAGACGTTGCGACAGGTAGGCGATCCTCCCGTCGTTGCGCTTGATCTCCCCGCTGTCCGGGGCGAGACCACCGGTGACCAGCCGCATCAACGTGGTCTTTCCGGCGCCGTTGGGCCCGGTCAGCGCGATGCGCTCGGGGCCCCGGACGCTCAGGTCAACGCCGCCCGCCGCGAATACCTCCTGGTCGCCCAGGCGGACCTGCATGCCCTCGCCGAGGAACAGGTTCCGGCCGGCGGGCACTTGGGTGTCGGGCAGCTCCAGCGTGAGCCGTTGCTCCTCGCGCAGGGCCCGCCCGGCCTCGTCGAGGCGAGCCTTGGCATCGCTGACCCGGGAGGCGTGCATCGTGCCGGACCTGCCCGCGGCCTCCTGCGCGCCGCGCTTCATGTTGCCGGCGAAGATCTTGGGCAGCCCGGCGTTCTTCAGGTTCTTGGCGGCGTTGCTCGCCCGGCGCTCGGCGCGCTCGCGGGCCTGCTGAAGTTCCCGCTTCTCCCGCTTCAGTTCCTGCTCGGCGTTGCGGACGTTCTTCTCGGCGACCTCCTGCTCGGCACGGACGGTCTCCTCGTACTCGGTGAAAGTACCGCCGTACAGGCGCAGTTCGCCGCTGCCGAGTTCGGCGATGCGCTCCATGCGGTCCAGCAGCGCGCGGTCGTGGCTGACCAGGAGCAGACAGCCATTGAACTCCGACAGCACGTCGTAGAGCTTGTGCCGGGCCTGGAGGTCGAGGTTGTTGGTCGGCTCGTCGAGCAGGAGGACGTCGGGACGCTTGAGCAACTGTGCGGCGAGCCCGAGGGAGACCACCTGGCCTCCGCTGAGCGTGCTCAGGCTGCGGTCCAAGGTGAGGTCGGCCAGGCCCAGCCGGTCGAGCTGGGAGCGGGTGCGCTCCTCGATGTCCCAGTCGTCACCGATGGTGGCGAAGTGCTTCTCGTCGACGTCCCCGGACTCCACAGCGTCCAGGGCGCGGATCACCGCGGCGACGCCGAGCACCTCGGCGACGGTGAGGTCGCTGGTCAGGGGCAGGGTCTGCGGGAGGTAGCCGAGCGTACCGTGCACCGACACCGAGCCCGTGGCGGGCTTCAGCTCACCGGCGATCAGCTTGAGCAGGGTGCTCTTGCCGGAGCCGTTGGGCGCCACCAGGCCCGTACGGCCCGGGGTCACGGAGAAGGACAGCTCGTGGAAGACGGGGGTGTCGTCGGGCCAGGCGAAGGAGACGTTCGAGCAGACGACAGCGGCGTCGGACATGAAAATGACCTCGGAGGTACAAGGGCAGAGCGTAGACCTCTGCCCTGGGCAGACGTGGGAGAAGGAGGTACGACGAAACGGACCACCTCGGCAGCGCTCTTGAGCGCCGGCCGGTGGCCGTCAGATCCGGATCTCACCCGGAGATGTCGTCGTCACCCACCACGTCTGACTCCTCATTGCCGTCCTATGTCAGCCACCAGCATAACAACACGTCCCGGTCTCCGGCCCTTCCCATGATCGCGATCGGCGGCTCCCGCTGCCGACATGCCTTGCCGGCCGGTGACCCGTACTCCGTACCACTGCGGCACCACGGCAGGAGTCCATGCCCCAAGCCCCATCGGACGGAATGAGGAGCAGCGACCGCGGCGGGCAGATCTCCGCCGAACAGGAGCCCTCACCTACGAACGCTGCGCCCAGGCACTGCCCGCCTATGAGCCGTCCAAGCCGAAGAACAACCGGCTCGGTCCTGCCGCTGCCGAAGGCGGACGACGGAGCAGCCGGCACCCTGCTGTGCGCCTCTGCAGCGCGCCGCGATGCTTTGGGAAGCACCCACGGTGCCCCCTGCCAGCTGCTGCAGGCCGCTCAGCCGCGCCGTGCCGCCTGGACGGCGTGGCGCAGCATGTCCTTGAACGAGGCGCCGGCGGGGTCATCGCCCGGCGCGACGTGCATCGACTCGGCCTCGGACCGGTTGGACCAGCGGGTGAAGACCGATACCCCGGGGTCAACGGCCAGTCGCTGATCGACCTCTGTGACGGTCATGTCAGCCAGCCGCCCGGAGTGTGCTGTGGTCTTCCCTGTGTACGTATCGGCGACCGCGACCAAGAGATGCCGCGGCAGCAACACGGCCGCAGTCAGCCTTGCGCGCTGTGGGTCGCCCCCGAGCAAGCGCGCGAAGACGCCGGGACGGCGCCGGGGCACACTGCGGGTCTCCACGCCGGCGACCGCGGTCGACGCGGCATCACCAAGCAGTTCGGTCTCGGCGACGGCCAGAATCGCCGTACGCAACCGGGAGTCCAGATCCTCAAACGTGCAACCGCGGCTCGTGCGGTCGAACAACTGCTCAGGCATGGGCGCATCGTAGCGGGGGCACCGATGGCCGGCTCGCGGCCTGGCCGACGCTCTTTTACAGCCGGTCGGCGGGAGGGTCCACCGGGTGTACTCGTTCTCGTGACCATCGACCACAGCTCGGGTGGGACGCCTGCTGGAGTCGTGCGCATCTGCGGTCGGAACTCGGGTTCTGGCTCAGGTTCTGTGATCGGTGACGCTGGGTTATCCGGACAGGGCGCTGAGCACCCACCTCGCATCATGCCGAGCCTGAGACGACGGAGGACGGCCAGCGGCAGGTCAGTGCCCGGAGACCACGAGGTGGGCCCTTTCCCGGGGACGGGTCAGGGCCAGGTAGTGCTCCTCGGCCAGGCGCCAACGGGACTCCCAGTCGATCGGGCCGTGGTCGTCACCGCGCTCTCGCAGGCGGCGCATGGATTCCTCCCGCGGGGTGTCGACGTACACAAGGAGGTCGTAGTAGTCGGCGAGTTCGGGCCGGGCGGTGTACACGCCCTCCGCGATGACGATGCCGCAGGCGGAGACGCCATGGCTTTCGTCCGGGGCCAGATCACCGGTCGCCCAGTCGTAGCGCCGGTAGGTGGCGTCACGGCCGGCTGCGAGCGGGACAAGCACTTCCTCGCGCAGCCGCTGCCAGTCGAAGTAGCGGTGGTAGCCCTCTTCGGGATCCAGCCCGGCGCGCTCCTCCGGGTCCATGGGGCGGTAGAAGTCGTCACCGTGAACCACCGCAGCGCCGCGCAGCTCCGCCAGGGTTGTCGCCAAGGTCGACTTGCCGGAGCCACCCATGCCATCGATGGCGATCAGGAACACTCCTCGGCGGCTTCGGGCGTCGATAGCGGCGCCAACCTCTTCAGCACCGATGGAGATCGTCGTCATAGCGGCATTCTGATCACAGCAGGCGCCTCAAGAGAAGGGCAACGACTTCGCATCACGATCCCAGGACCCCGAACTGTCGGCCCGACACCCGGCCACTCTTCGTTGTCGGGCAACATACCAAGCCTCCCAACGACTCACAGTCGTCGCTCGACGCACACGCATCATAGAAGCCGAGCCAGAGCCGGCGGCTGACCGGCGGATCGAATCACGTTCAGCGGCACAGTTCCGCGCGGCTTCCGGCTTCCTGAGGCCGCGACTGGGACGTCGAGGCCCGCTCTGCCTGTCGGCGGGGCGTTCAGCGCCGTCTGAAAACCCGTTGCTCCCTGGTCTGCCTGCTTGGTGGGATGCAGGGGTTTCGGCGGCGGGAGGGGACAGCTTGGCGGTCTTCGGGTGTGCGGGCTGCGGTGCGGTCCTGACGGCGGCGGTGTCGCAGGTGGCGTTGCCGATCCACCTGGCCGACACCCACTGGGAGAAGCTGCACCCGCCACTGCTGGAGGCCGGGTCCTACGCCGTCGACCCTGCGCCGTACGGGCCGCCATGGCGGCAGTGGGACGAGGTCGGGGGGCGCGAGGCGGCGGAGCGGGGGCGCTTCGCGCCCTTCGGTGCGCTGTCCGACGGACCGTCGGGCACTGTCCTGCTCGCGCCCGGTGACATGCGCGGCACCAGGCTGATCCTCGAGCGGGCCGGGGGCTACTGCATGGGCATCGACGGGAGGGACGGGCCGAACCTTGCCTGTCTGGGCTGCGGTCTGCCGGTCGGAACGAGGATGGACGACTGCGGGTGCTGGCAGCTCGTCCGGCTCGTCCCGCAGGCAGTGGTGCGGCTGCCCGCCCCGGCGGAGCGGCCGGTCATGGATTGGGCGGAGCTGCTGGCCACCGGCGCGCTGTGGCACCGGCTGAGCAAGTACCGGGACATCCCCGCGGGCGTGGCCCTCGCCCAGGTGGTGGTGGCCGCCGGGGGCGCACCGGTCGAGGTGGCGCCCGGGCCGGTCGCTGAGCTCCTCGGTCGGGCACTCGGCGCGCTGCTGCCCGCCGGGGAAGGTGCGCAGCGGCTGGACCTGGCGGGACCGGGGTTCGGTGAGCCGGCCGCTGACCTGGTGCTGGTGCCGGTACATCCGCAGACCGGAGACATGTGGCAGCCGCTTGCCGGGGCGGTGCCGGTACCTATGGATGCCGCGCTCTGGGCCGAGCTCGCCTTCCCTCCACACCGGACCCGGCTGCCGGTGGTCGGCGGACTGCCGGCAGGGGTGGAGCGGGACGACCCGCTGCCGCCGCATGCGTGGTACCCGTTCCAGCCGTCGACGGAGGCGTTCCGGTACACGCTCGCGCGGATGCCCGCCGTCAGGGAACCGTGGCTGCGGGCGATCTACGACCGGGGCTGTTGACCCGTCAGGGGTGTTGAGAACCTGGACGTTGGGTTCGAGGTGGACGGCGTAGTCATGGGCCGAGCCGCAGCCGGGGCCAGGACGGCATCTGATCACACGTGGTCGACGGACATCACACGTTCAACTTCAGGAGCGTTCGGCGGACAGTAATCCAGCCCGGAAGTGGGACTACCGCTTCGGTCGAGTAACCTCCAACCCTCACAACGCCGCCAGGTCAGGGCATAGGGTGATTCGATTCTGCATTCAGCCATGCATGGGAAGCTGGTCAAGCGCTTTGGTGGCGTGCTCAGGACGTTGTACGCAGATGCGGAAAGATGAATTCCTAGGAGTGAAACGGGGATCCCTGCTGGCCGGGCCCCGTGGAGGCAGGCTGATCGGGACCTGCTGGTCGGAAAAAGACACCAGATGTGAACTGGCAACCATCATGATGAATGTGGGACTGGAATTGGAAAACCCAAACAAGGCCCAACCACGGGACCAGGCGTCGCCCCACCCGGCTGGCAGTGGAAGCAGCCTGTTCTACGTACCGGATGCTACACATTTTCTTGAGGCGTTTGGCGTTGCCCCGGTGTCGGTGGAGGGTGACGAGGGCGTGGAGGCCTTCGAAGTCTGGGTTAACAGGCATGAGACCCTCAAATTCTCCTTCGATGTCACAGTCAGGTCCTTCATGGTCCGCTGGTTGCGCGATAACCAAGAGATTCTCCGAATCTATCGAGAAGGCGCCAGTCAGATCACGATTGAAGAGAACTTTTGGGAAACGCATCTAATGGTGAGGTTCGAGCTGGGGGAATATGTGGGATATCTTGACGTCGGGGTGTATCCGTCAGTCTCCGTGAACGATCGCCTGCAAGAATGAAATAAAGGGGCTGCCTTCGATGCCGAGCCAGTTCTGGCGGTCATGCCTGTTTCTCGCCTTCGGCCGCTTGAGCCGCAAGACTGCGGCTCTGCACGCTCCGCAGCGTCGATAGCCGACTCGGCCCCAACATCCTCGGGCTTGCTCCACGCGGCTGCGCCGTCCAGCCGCCACCCGCCTCGGCACTCGGCTCTGCGCCGAGCCCGGCGACGTGGTCGCCGCTGACCGCATCCCAACGCTTGCCGGGGGCGCCGGCCTGACCACCCGAAGGGACACAACCCCTATGGCCCGTCTCAAGGTTCCGGGTGCCAGACTGGCCATCGTGGTGAATTCATGACGAAACCAGGCGCCCCCACACCTCGACGGGTCACAGCGGACTGGGCCGCCGCGCTTCCTGGGTTCGACGCCTGGAAGCCGCTGCACCTGCTCCGTCGCATCGGCCCGGTTGTCCAGGGTGTCTGTCTCGACCGTACGACGTCCGGCAACGCGTACATACCGACGGCGCATGTTCACGCGCTGACGCGGGACTTTCCGGTGATCTCCTTGATGTTGGGGCAGCGACTGGAAGGAGCCTCGGGGCAGCCGGAGCGAGTGCTCTTCGGGAACCACGACGGCGAGTATCCGGCAGCTGTCGATGCCCTCCGCGAGCAGAGCCTTCTGTCCCTGAGCGAGGAACCTCCGTCGCTGGAGCAGGTCGTCAGGGCCTACCTCTCGGCCGCTTCCGCGAGCCACGACAAGGGACTCCCGCCGGCCGTGCTGGAGGTGGAGGACAGCGTCCTCATCGCGGCGGCGGCTGGCCTGGCGGACCTCCTCCAGGGCGGCCTGGCACTCGCCGGTGAGCTGGCAGGCCTGTGGTCGAAATTCAGGCTCCCTCTCAACTGGCCGGGGACAGCGGCGTGGTTGGAGGGCTTGCGGGCCAAGGCGACTGATCCCGTGGCTCTGTCGACTACGGTCCACCACCAGGTCACCCAGCACAAGCTCGCCAGAGTCCGGAACGTCCTGGCGGCCTGAGGGACCGCTCGCCGACACCTTCGCGGAGCTGCGGCGGTGCCAGGGTCACGCACCCCGACGGCCCAGCCGCTCCGACACCCGCGGCCAGCGCGCCTGCGCTTACGGTTCCGCGACCGCGGCCGACCGGCTCGGCGCCGACATACAGGCTGCGCAGCAACGCCGTCACCGCCGGACTCACCCGCAGCCCTCAACGAGCAATGGGTGGCCGCGCATCGTTCACGCTTCTGCGGGTCCGGACCCGGACCCTCACCTCGCCATGACATGCGACGTCACCGACGCCCAGGGGGCCCAGTCAATGCCCTCCCAGACGACATGAGGCACCCCGAGTCCCGGCTCGTTGTCTGCCCTGGGTGCCATGCTGTGCCGCCATGGACATCGAACAGTTCTGGCACCTCATTGACCAAGCTCGGGGCAGAGCCGGCGACTCTGCGGATGTCGACGACATCGCAAGCCACGCTACGACGCTGCTGGCCGCCCATGACCCTCAACAGATCATCGCCGTACAGCAGATTCTCTGGAATCTCATGGCCGCCTCCTATCAAGCCCCTCTCTGGGCTGCTGCCTACCTCATCAACGGCGGATGCTCCGACGACGGCTTCGACTACTTTCGTGGATGGTTGATCGCCCAAGGCCGCACGGTATTCGAACAGATCACAGCGGATGCCGACCGCCTCGCTGACGTACCAGCTGTCCAGGCAGCAGCAGCCGTAGGCACCGACCTTGAGGGCGAGCGAACCCTGAGCATCGGCTGGAACGCCTATGAGAACGCAACCGGTACAGAACTCCCAGGCGATGCCTTCACCATCAACTACCCTGACCTCGACCCCGCCTGGAACTTCGACTTCGGCGACCACAAGGAGGTCGCCGCCCGACTGCCCCGGATCGCGGCGCTCTACCCGGAGTGATCGGCCCACCAGGAACCTGGTGCGAATCACAACCTGGCCATGTTGCGGGACGACGGCCCGAGCGAGCGATCCTTCGGCCTGGACACGCGATTCTGTTGTTCAGCTGAATGCCGGGGGGAGAGGTGGTGGCGGGCTGCTACGGCGGTGGTCAACGCTTCTCGCGTCGGCTGCGGATGCTGAGGGCGATGACGGAGACGAGGAACCAGAAGGCACCGAAGGCCGAGTACCCGGCGACGGTGGACAGGCTGCTCGTCGCCGAAGCGGACGAGGCGGCGATGGTGGCGCCGGCGAGTACGGACTGTGCACCGCTGATGACCATGGGCCACTGGGCGCCGACGGTGCGCCGGCGTCGGATCGCCACGACGAGCTGGATGGCACCGGAAAGCAGGGCCCAGACGCCGAACACGAGAAGGGCTGTCCCGACGGTGGAGAACACGGCGATGATCATTCCCGCGGTGGTGGCCAGGCCGAGACCCAGGTTGACGGTACCGACACGGTTCGTGGAGCCGGTGCCGGCCAGGCGACGCTCGAGGAGCGTGGCGACGGCGTCCCACAAGGGGTAGACGACGAGCAGCACGGCCGCGATCACCGTGGGCCTGTCCGCGGACACGAGCGAGGCGGAGGTCGTGAAGACGAGTGCCACCCAGATCAGGGAGAAAACGACTCGGATCAGGTGGAGCGATCGGAGCCCGGAAGGCGTCGTCGTCGCCGTGGTCGAAGTGGTCGAGGTTACGGTGGTCTGAGTCATCAGGTGTCCCGTGGTGATCGTGACGGTGTGAGACGGTCGCCTCGCTGACGAGTCTCAGGGGCCTCGGGAGGCGCCGTGTACTTCGAACGAAGTAGTTCTGCCATCCGCTTCGACGGCATGTGCTCTGCCGTCCCGATCGACCCAAGCAGCTGCGCGGTCTACTTCATTCGAAGTACACGACCGCCGCATACGTGAACGAGAATCGGCTCATGGTCATGGCGCAGAACAGTCAGGACGGGCTCGCGGCACCGCTGTGGGTCCGCCGCCCCGAGGTGCTGCACCGAGTCGCCTATGCACTGGCCGCGCTGGTGTTCACCGGTCAGATCGTGGCAGTGATCCTGAGAGGTTCGGACTGGCCGACGGCCCTGTCCGTGCTCCTCGCCGGCATCGGTGTCACCCTCTCGTGGTGGCAGCCGTGGGCGGGGCTGGTCGTGACGAGCGCGGCGTCCTTCGCCGTGACAGCGGTGGGAAACGACCCCCTGTCGGTGTGGATGATGGCGGTGCTCGTCCTGTTCTCGGTCACCCTCAGGGGAAAGCAGCCACTGGCCGGAACCGGCATTGTGGCGGCGTTCTTCCTCGGGGCGTTCATGACGGTCGGAGGATTCCGTGGCGGCGCTGTCGTGGGAGCGGCCGCCGTCTTCTCGGCTGTGGCGGGAGGTGCGACAGGGGCCGCGCTCCGCATCCACCGGGACCACTGGTGGACCCTGGAGGAACGGGCCGAAAGCGCCATCGCCACCCGCGAGATCGAAGCCACCCGACGAGTGACCGAGGAACGACTCCGCATCGCCCGGGACCTCCACGACGTCATCGGCCACCAGGTCGCGATGCTGAGCCTGCACCTCGGTGCAGCGGAAATCGGGCTGCCCGAAGACGCCGAGTCCTCCCGGCAGGCCCTCGTCTCAGCCAGGTCCAGCGCCCGCACCGTCGTCGTCGAAACGCAGCGCATCCTCGCGCTCCTCCGCCTCGGGGACGACATCTCCGACGACGAGGCGCTGCGGCCGACCCCGGCGCTCAGCGGCCTGGAAGGACTCATCGCCTCTTTCGAGAGCATCGGCCTCGACATCCGGCCCTCCATCGACATCCCCGTCGGCTTCGTGGAGCCCAGCGTCGGCGTGACGGTCTACCGGGTCGTTCAGGAAGCACTCACGAATGCCTACCGGCACGGAGAGGGGACGGCGACGGTGGATGTGCGCGAGTGCGACGGCAGGATCTGCGTCACGGTGGAGAACCGCGTCGGTCGCTCACCCCGCGGCTCCGACTCGGGTAGCGGACTCGGACTCGTGGGGATGCGCGAACGTGTGGAGTCCTCCAGCGGGCGGCTGACGATCGACAGTCACGACGGGCGATTCCGGGTCCACGCGGAGTTCAGCCCTCTGGGAGCCGTCGTCCGATGAGCCGGATTCTGATCGTCGACGACCAGGACGACATCAGGGCCGGGATCCGGGCGATGCTTCGGCTCGACCCGAGTCTCGTCGTCGTGGGTGATCTCTCCGATGGACTCCAGGTCGTCCCCTTCCTCCGGGAGCACCCCGTCGACCTGGTCCTGATGGACATCCGGATGCCCGGCATCGACGGTGTCGAAGCGACCCGCCGGATCCGCGCGGAGCATCCGCCCGAAAAGACGCGGGTGATCGTGCTGACCACTTTCGACCAGGACGACATCGTCCTCGCCGCCCTGCGCGCGGGCGCCAACGGTTTCCTGAGCAAGACGGTGAGCCCCGCTGAACTCGTCGCCGGGATCACCGAGGTCGTCGGCGGTGGCGGTGCGCTGTCGGCCGCCGCGACGGCGGCGCTCATCGGTCACATGACCGACAGACCGCCCCCGGTGATCGACCAGGAGCTGCTGCGGCGCTTCGGCGCTCTGACACCCAGGGAGCGGGACGTGGTCGTTCTCGTTGCCAGCGGCCTCGCCAACGACGAGATCGCGGCCCAGATGTCCGTGTCGCCGTTCACCGTGAAGACGCATGCGGTGCGGGCCATGACGAAGGTCGGCGCACGTGATCGGGCGCAGCTCGTCTCGTTCGCCTTCCGGGCCGGCCTCTACCCCTGAGCCGGGCGCGTGCAGCCGACTTCCGGGACCTTGGCCATGCGCGTACGGATGTGCGGGACGTCAGCCGATGTGGACCCGGACCCCGATCATGCCGTCGATGAGGGCCCCACGATGTGGACCCAGAAGCAGTCGCCGAAGGGGCCGGGCTGCGAACCTGGGAGGGGACGTCCTCCCCCCCAGCCGATGTCCCAGGCGAACAGCCGCGGGCCGCGCACCAGCCGGGATGCTAACTTAGGTGAGGCTAACCTAAGGAGCGCGTTGATGGCCATTACATTCGTCCCGGCGGCCTACCCCACCAACGCGGAGCGGATCTGTTCGGTCCTGGCACGTTCCGACTCCCTGAGTCTCACGACCGATGGCAACTGCTACGACCTGATCTCGATGCACACGGTCGACAGCAGTGGAACGCTACGACTGCACGTCCCCTCGGACAGCCTGCTTGTCGACGAAGCCGCGTTCACCCCGCGTGGCATTCTCGCGAGTCTGGTCGAGTTCACCGACCTTGCCCCGACGGCGGTCCGCGACCGGGTCCGGGCCCGCGTGTCCCTTGCCGGCTTCCTCACTCCAGCCGAGATCCAGGATGCGCCCGAGGTGCTTGTTCTCCGCCTCGATCTGGCCCGCGCCGCCATCGAACGGGACGGGACGACCGTCGGCGTCGACCTCGCCGAACTGGCTGCCGCGCGGACCGACCCGTTGGCCATCGAAGAGACGGCGCTGCTCACCCATCTCGACCGGGACCACAGCGATGTGATGGCCCAACTCGGCAGGCTCGTCAACCGGAACGTCCTGCAAGACGTCGTCGAACTGCGCCCGATCGCACTGGACCGCCACGGGCTCACCCTGCGGTGCGAGTACGCCCGCGGGTACCAGGACGTCCGGGTTGCCTTGCACTTTCCGGCCCGCAGCGCAGCCGACATCGGTCAACGGCTCGCACACCTCGTGGCCCTGGCCCGTGGCGGTTCCCGTCGGTGCCGCGCCGATCACCGGTGAACGGATCGATCACTGCCTGCGGCAAGGTGCCCGACATGCGCGCCGGAGGGCGATCTCCTCGCGGAGTTCGCGAACCCTCCGCGTTGCCCCAACGTCATGAGAGCGAGACGGCATTGCCCACGGCTGCGCCCGAGGTCACCGGCCGCCTCGGCCGTCCGGGCGCGGTGCGGACCGCCACACTTGCGGACACCTGGGCTCTGCATCAGCTGTCCTCGGCGTTCGTCCCCGGCGGCGCGCTGCGAGAGCGCCCGCTCGGTCACTATGCCCGTCATGCGGGCGACTTCCTCGTCGCCGAGAACGAGGCAGGGGAGGTTGAAGGCTGTGTCGCGGTGCACCGCTACCAGGAGCGATCGCCCGCGTACCGCAGCCTTCGGCAGGCAGGTCCTGCGGGAGCCGGTTGCGCCGCCGCGGTCCTCTACAACTTCTGCGTCGCACCCGGTAGCCAGGGCCGTGGCATCGGTTCGGGCCTGTTGCGGGCCGTGCTCTCCCGCACCGGAACGCAGCCCGTGTTCACCGCGACCACAGGCAACGGTGAACTGTTCCTAAGGCACGGCTTCCGCTACTGCGACGCGACCACCGCACCTGCCGCCTGGCTGGCCACGCTGGACCCACGTCGAGGGTCGAGGATCCTGACCCGATCGGCCGGGTCCCTTTGCCGGTGACGGCCGCTGGCACCGTTAGGCCTTCTATGGCCAGGTCCGCACCCTCAGCGGATTGCGACCTGTCGAATCCGGCCGAACCGAATGGGGCGGGCGGGAAATTCCGAATTCCGGACAGATTCCTTACGAGGACGGGGAGAGCGCTGCCGACCCTCGTGCGCGGGTGACCGGCTCCCAATGTCTCGCTGCATGCATCACGGCAGGTGGCACGCCGTCTGTGCCTGTCTTGCCGGACAGCGGATGCATTGGGGGCGAAAAGTGCGCTAATGCCGGGCGAAATCCACCAGTTGGTGACCGGTTTACCGGCTCGCCATCCAAGATCAACCCATTGACACCCTCTCGACGCTGGTGCTTCGCTGTGCGGCGCACCCCAAGTCCGCCGTGAAACTCACGTGTTGGCGCGGGGTGAATGAACGAGAGGAAACCGTGAAATTCACGTCCAAGAGACCTGCGATCGGCACGGTCTTGGGAATCAGCTTGCTGCTGGTCGCCGCTACCCCGTCGGTGTCCGTGGCACTCTCCGCGCCCACCGGCACGGCATCGTCGGCCACGCCGTTCTCGGCCTCGGCCTTCGGAACGGGCCCCGAGGTCAAGGGGGCTGCGGCCGGGACCGGCGTGCACCGGTGGATTCCACTGATCACCGGTGACCGGATCGCGGTGAACGCGAAGGGCGAGATCGTCGCCGCGCGTCCCGCCAAGGGCCGCGAGGACATACCCATCCGGGTGGAGACCCGTGACGGCCACACCTACGCCATGCCTGATGACGCCCGGGACCTCGTACAGAGCGGCCGGGTGGACCGGCAGTTGTTCGACGTCACCACGCTGAGCGGGCCGGCCTATGAACAGCGTCATGACCTGCGGCTCATCGTGATGTACGACGCGGCCCGTCCGGCGGCCAGGACGGCCCTGCGCTCCACCGGCGGCGCCGAGGTCCGGCGCACCCTGTCGAGCGTCAACGCCGACGCCGTCACCGCGCCCGCGAACGGCACCGCGGAACTGTGGTCCGCGGTCACCAGCGGGTCCGCCGACGCGATGAAGCGCACCGTCGCACCGGGTATCGCCTCGGTGTGGCTGGACAGCGTCGTCCAGGCGAGCCTGGACAAGAGCGTCCCGCAGATCGGCGGCCCCGAGGCGTGGGCGGCCGGTTTCGACGGCACCGGTACGCGTATCGCCGTCCTCGACACGGGTGTCGACACCACGCATCCCGATCTGGCCGGGCAGGTCGTCGAGGAGCGGAACTTCTCCGACTCGCCGGACACCGAGGACCGGTTCGGTCACGGCACGCATGTCGCATCCATCACGGCCGGCACCGGAGCCAAGTCCGGTGGCACGTACAAGGGTGTGGCGCCAGGGGCCCGCATCCTCAGCGGCAAGGTCCTCGGCGACAGCGGCAGCGGCAGCATGTCGCAGATCATCGCGGGCATGGAGTGGGCCGTCGGCGAGAAGGCCGACGTTGTCAACCTCAGCCTCGGCGCCTACGACTCCCCGGAGATCGATCCGGCGGAGGAGGCGGTCAACAGGCTGTCGGCCGAGAGCGGAACCCTCTTCGTCATCGCGGCGGGCAACAACGGCGAGCAGGGATCCGGAACGGTCGGCTCGCCGGGCAGCGCCGACGCCGCCCTCACCGTCGGCGCGGTCGACAAGCAGGACAAGCTGGCCCCGTTCTCCAGCACCGGCCCGCGCGTCGGTGACGGCGGCATCAAGCCGGATCTGACGGCGCCCGGCGTGGCCATCGGGGCCGCGGCCGCGCACGACAGCTACCTGGCCAGCGTCGCCCCCTCCGTCGCAGACGGCTACATCGCCCTCAATGGCACGTCCATGGCCACCCCGCACGTCGCCGGCGCCGCCGCCATCCTCATCCAGCAGCACCCCGACTGGAGCGGCGACGACATCAAGGACGCGCTGGTCTCCTCGACGACTCCTCTCGGCTACACGCCCTTTGAGCAGGGCTCGGGCCGGGTCGACCTGCGGAAGGCGATCAAGCAGACCGTCGTCGCCCGCGAGACGTCGCTCTCGTACGGTGTCGCGCAGTGGCCGCACACCGACGACCAGCCGCTCACGAAGAACCTCACCTACCGGAACACGGGCAGTGCCCCGGTCACCCTGAAGCTGACCGTGGACGCCACCGGGCCGGACGGAAGCGCCGCGCCCGGCGGGATGTTCACCGCGGACGACCAGGTCACCGTCCCGGCGCACGGCGAGGCGACGGTGAAGGTCACCGCCGACACCCGCCTCGGCGGCGACACGACCGGTGCCTTCACCGGACGCGTCACGGCCACCGGCGACGGGCAGACCGTCGGCACCGCGCTGGCCGTGGACCGCGAGTCGGAGATGTACACCGTCACGGTCAAGGCCCTGGACCGCAAGGGCGAGCCCGCACCCGCCCCCGCCTGGGACGCCCAGCTGCAGGGCCTGGAAGGACCGGCCAAGGGCGCCAACACCGTGCTGAGCGGCGACACGCACTCGGTACGCGTCCCCAAGGGCCGGTACTTCCTCAACAGCATGGTCCGGGTCGACCCGGCGGGTTCGTACGACCAGGGCGGTGACTGGTTCAACCAGCCCAACCTCGACGTCACCCAGGACACCACGGTGACGGTGGACGCGCGCACCGCCAAGCCGCTCGACATCACCGTCCCCGACCGCTCGGCCCAGCCGGTCCTCGGCTTCTTCAGCGCGGGCATCGAACTGGCCGACGGATACAGCACCCGCTACGGGGTCTTCACCAACTCCCTCGCGCAGTACCGCACCGGCCACCTGGGCCCCAAGGCCGCCGCGGGCGACCAGCTGACGCAGCAGCTCATGACCACCTTCTCCACCGGCGTCAACGGGCACGACGAGTACCACCTGGTGTACCAGCCGACCGGCGACAGGTACCTCACCGGCTTCACCCACCACGCCAAGTCCAGAGAGTTCGCCAAGGTCGAGGCGAAGCTCGGAGCACCCGCCAAGGGCAAGTTCGGATTCATCACGCCGATCACCGAGGGCGGCGCCGGACTCGGGACCGTGCACGCCCTGCCCTACACCGGCACCCTGCACCTGCTCTCGGGGAACACCTCGTGGCAGCTGGGCTTCATGCAGGTCGACGCGAACGACTCGTACGAGTCCACCTATGACGCACTTCCGAGGACGTTCAAGCCCGGACGCTCCTACCAGCACGTGTTCAACGTCGGTGTCTTCGGGCCGGATCTCCCGGAGGGCGCCGGACTCATCGGGCTGCTCCGGGCGGATGAGGCGATCGACGGACGGCTTCCGCTCTTCTCGGACAGCGAGGGGAACATCAGCGACAACAACTCGCCGATCGAGAGCGCGCGAACATCCCTCTACCGCAACGGTGAGCTCGTCAACACCAGCATCTACCCGATGGACGTCTTCTACATCGCGGAGAACGAGCGGGCCGACTACCGGCTGACCGTCTCGGTCAAGCGCGGCACGGTCGCCGACGTCTCCACGAGCATGACCACGAGCTGGACGTTCTCCTCCGAGTACGCTCCGGGGATCACCAAGCTCCCCACCTCCGCCGTGCGCTTCACCCCCGCCCTGTCCCTCGACAACACGGGCAAGGCACGGGCGAAGGTGTGGGTCCCGGTGACCGTCCGCGGCACCGCCGCGGGCAGGAACCTCAAGTCCCTGAGCGTGTGGGCCTCCTACGACAAGGGAGCCCACTGGCAGAAGCTGAGCGTGTGCGACGGCCGGGTCCAGGTCACCAACCCCAAGGCCGGCGGCAGCGTGTCGTTCAAGGCCCAGGCCGTGGACAAGCAGGGCAACACCGTCGACGAGACCATCGTCGACGCCTACCTGACGAAGTAGCCCACGCGCGGGCCGGAACCGCGGTCCAGGGCTCGCACCCACCGCGGTTCCGGCCGGACGCTCGGCTGGGGTTTCCCAGCCGAGCGTCTGCGTGGACGGCTGTTGAGTTCAGCGGCGACGGCGGCGCCACGCCCCGGTCAGCGACGAGCGGCTCTGTTTCACGAGAAGGGGTTGCCGCGGGACACAAACGCCTGATCAGGTGGGCCGTCGACGGCACCGAGGCACGGATTCTCGCCGCCGTCCTGGCCACGGCCGACACGGATGACGACGTGAGTGGACGGTCCCCCACCATCTGCCGGGCCCATCGGCACGCGGCTGGGCTTCCGAAAAGGGGGGCTGCGCGACGGGGGCGTGTGAGGTGGCGTCGCCGACGACAGCGGGCTCACGCCAGCCCGCCCTTCCGTCAGCCCGACGCGACGACCAGGTCGACACCCTGGACCAGGGTGCGCGCCGCGGACCGGGAGTCGCCGAGGCAGCCCGCGACCATTGCCCCGTCACGTAGGGCGACCACCAGGTCGGCGGACTGCCGGGGGTCCGCGACGCCCATGGTCGCGAAGGCGTCCTCCAGTACCTGGTGGAACCACTCGCGGTGCCTCAGCACGGCTTGGTGGATCGAACACTCCCGATCCGGGTACTCCGCGGCCGCGTTGATGAACGGGCAGCCCCGAAACCCCTTACCGCAGATCTCCTCGCCGATGCCGTGCGCGACGACGCCGAGCAACGCGGTACCTCCCCCCGTCTTCTCGGCCGCCACTGCCACCCGGGTCCGGATGTCGTGATCGGTGGCGTCCAGGTAGCCGCGCACCAGGTCGTCCTTGCCCTCGAAGTGCCGGTAGAAGGTGCCGCGTGCGACGTCGGCCTCCGCCATCACCCGGTCGACGCCGACAGCGCGAATCCCCTCGGTGTAGAAGAGCCTGCTCGCCGTGGTCAGCAGCCGCTCCCTCGCCGCCGACTTGCGGTACGCCAAGGCCGACCAGTACCGCAACCTCTTCCTCAGCAACCGCGTCAGCAGCAAGGCCGCCGCCGAACTCGCCGCCACCCAGAGCCCCGCCGCCCCCGAGGCACTCGGCGAAGCCTCCGGCGCCCCCGCCTGGAAGACCATCCAGTCCTGGTACCTCGTCTCCAAGGACGACCACGTGATCCCGCCCGCCACCGAGCGCTTCATGGCCGAGCGCGCCCACGCCCACACCGTCGAGGCCGACACCCCGCACGCCGCACAGGTGACCAACCCGGGCATCGTCACCGACCTCATCGAGAAGGCCGCCGGGTCCGTCCACTGACAGCAAGCGGGCCCCGGCATCGCCCGGCGGCCCGGCCGACCCCGCACGACGGCCCAGGCCGTCGTGCGGGGAGGGGGCGTGGACGGCGCGTCCGCCGAACGGCGCGCAGCCCGTCCCGCACACGAAGGAAGGGGCATGGACATGTCCGATGAGCACGGCATGTCGGTGACCGACAAGGTCCTGGCGTTGCTCGGCGCCTTCTCCCACGAAGACCCCGCGCTCACCCTCACCGAGTTGTCCAGGCGAACGGGCCTGGCGCTGCCGACGGTTCATCGTCGTGCTGCCGAACTCGTCGCCTGGGGAGCCCTGGAGCGTGGACCCGACCGGCGCTACCGGGTGGGCCTGCGGCTGTGGGAGGTGGCCACCCTCGCGCCTCGCGGCTTCCCGCTGCGCGACGCGGCCCTGCCGGTCCTGTACGACCTGTACGACGTGTACGACGTGACCAAGGAGCAGCACATCCATCTCTCCGTGCGGGACCACCTGGACGTTGTCTTCCTCGAGCGTCTGAGCGCGCCGGGCGCCCCGCAGGCCGACAGCCGGGTGGGAGGCCGCTTCGGAGCGTTCGCCACGGGAGCGGGACTCGTCCTGCTCGCCCACGCGCCTGACGACGTTCGAGAGGAATAGAGTGCGGAAGGTCAGTAGTCGCTCACCCTGTCCGGTCCGGCGGCATCCCGAGGATTTCAGCCCAGGGCGGGATAGTCGCCGGCAGCGAGGTCGTCGATCAGGCGTGGGTGGGTGGGCTTCCAGCCGAACCGTTCCCGGGTCAGTGCACTCGACGATGGCATGTCAAGGGCGAACACGTGACCGATGGGGCCGAAGCCCTCAGCCGGCGCCGACTCGACCGGGACCGCGAGAACGCCGCCGATGGCCTCGGCCAGCGACCTCATGGTGTCGCCCTCGTCGGTCACCGCGTGCAGGACCGTGCCCGGCGCAGCGTCCTCGAGTGCGATGCGGAACAGCCGGGCCGCGTCAAGCAGGTTGACCGCCGGCCACCGCTGTGTGCCGTCGCCGACGTACGCTGACACGCCCGTCTTCTGCGCGGCGGCGATGAGCACCGAGCAGAAGCCGAATGTCGACCCGCGTTGGTGCACGGAGCGCGGCAGCCGCACGACAGAGGATCGGACGCCCTGGGCGGCCAGGGTCAACACCGCGTCGGAAGTGCGGCCGCGGCCACCGACCGGACCGTTGGTGGTGTCGCGGTCCTCCTCGGTGGAGGTGTGGCCCGGCACCATCGGCGTGAGGCCGGCATGCACGAACGGCTTGCCACTGCCTTCGAGTGCGGCCGCGAGGGTCTGCACGGCGCGCGCTTCCTCGTCGATGCCCTGTTCCAAGTTGCTCCAGTCGTTGCTGAAGGCCAGGTTGATGACACCGTCGGCCTGCGTGGCGCCGGCACGGAGGCTGTCGAGGTCGGTGAGGTCGCCGCGGAGCGGCGTCCCGCCGGCGGCGGCGACGGCCGTAGCCGCGGCATCGGAGCGGACGAGGCCGAGGACCTCGTGACCAGCCGTGATGAGTTCGGGAACGACAGCGGAGCCGATGCTGCCGCTGGCGCCAGTGACGAAAACGCGCATGGGAGGCTCCAGATGACTGCTGCGACACTGCGTCGCAGGATGGGTAGGGGTCAGGCGTGGCGGTCGTAAGTGTGTGGATCCACGGGTCGCTTGGACTTGGGAAGCCCGCCGACCACGAGACGGTAGGAGTCGGTGACGAGTTCCTTCACCAGCTTGTCGTCGATGGCGTCTCCGCCTTCCACCGTGATCCAGTGCCTCTTGTCCATGTGGTAGCCGGGGGTGATGCCCGCGTATTGCTCACGCAGGGCTGTGGCGTCGTCAGGATCGGCTTTCAGGATCAGGACGGGGCGTCCAGGCATATCGGTCATGAGCATGAAGACCTTGCCGCCCACCTTGTGGAGCTCCCAGTCGGGGCCGAAACGACGCTCCTGGTCGGTGCCGGGTAGTTCCGCGGTGTAGTCGCGCGCGATCTTCTGCAGTTCCTGTCCGTCCAAGGTGATTGACTCCTCTGTCGGTTCGGGTCCTTGCGCCGGTCGGTGACCGATGGCCGTGGCGTGGATCGGGACCATGACCTGCCGCTCGGACGGTGGCCGTCCACCACCTACGGGAGGACGCGGATGACGGTCTTCCCGAGGCGCCGGGTGGTCGGATTGAGGGCGCCGATGGCATCGTCGAGGCTCGCGACGTCGCCGATGTTGGTCCGCAGCCGTCCGTCCCGCACCCGCTGCACGATCTCGCCGAGTGCGAGGCGATCGGCTTCGACGACGAAGTCGACGGCCAGGCCGTCGGCGGGCCGTGCTTCGACGGGGCCGACGATGGACACCAGTGTTCCTCCGGCCCTGATGAGGGCGGCGGACTGCTTTTGGACGTCGCCACCGATGACATCGAAGACCAGGTCGACGCCGCCGACGTCCTTCAGCGTGTCGTTCTCGAGGTCGACGAACTCGTGCGCGCCGAAGTCGAGGGCCTTGTCGCGGTCGGCGGAGCGTCCGGTGCCGATGACGTAGGCGCCGGCTTCACGCGCGAGCTGGGTCACCATCGTCCCGACTGCCCCGGCTGCGCCGTGGGCGAGGACGGTCTGACCGGCCTGGAGGCGGCCGTGCTGGAACAGGCCCTGCCACGCGGTCAGACCTGAGATCGGCAGGGACGCGCCTACCGTGAAGTCGACGTCGCCTGGCAGCGGTGCGAGGTTGCGTGCTTCGATCGCCACGTACTCCGCGAGGGTGCCGTCGCGGTGCCAGTCGGCGAGGCCGAACACCCGCTGCCCGACCGAGAGCCCCGTCGTGCCGTAGCCGAGAGCACTGACCACTCCGGCCAGCTCGTGGCCGGGGATCGACGGGGTCTTGTCACGGCCGGCGCGATCGGCCCAGGTGGACGGCCACTCCATCTCTGTGGGGACGAAGCCCGACGCATGGATCCGAACGATGACGTCGTTGATCGCTGCGAGCGGCTCAGGCCGCTCCGTCAGCGTCATTCCGGCCGTTCCGGCGGCCGGGTCGGTGACCACAATGGCTTTCATCGAAATGGCTCTTCCTGGTAGGTGTGGTGGGTTTTGGTTTCCGGGCGGCCTTTTAGACGAAGGTGAACAGCTGGTCCGGGTCGAAGCGTGAGATCGGGGTGGTGTACACCCTTTCCGGGTCGGGGTAGCCGAGGGCCAGCAGCACCGTCGTGGTGTGTCCCCTCTCGCGGATCTTGAAGGCCTTGTCGACACTGGTCGGGTCGAACCCCTCCAGCGGCGTGGCCTCGACGCCGAGTTCGGCGGCCGCCATCATGGTCAGGCCCACCGCCATGTAGGTCTGCTTCTCCATCCAGTGGTTCAGGTCCTTGTAGCCGTAGTTGCGAAGGTTGAGGAAGTCCCGGGTCATGGATTCCCACAGCTCCTGCTTGGATGGATCAGGGAACCGGCCATCGGCCCTCTCCTTTGCGAACACCGCCTCGAGGTGGGTGTCGGGCAGATCTGCCCGGGTGGTGAGGATGATGGTGTGCGACGCGTTGAGGATCTTCTCGCCGTTGTCCCGGAATCGTTCGCCCAGGTTGTCGGCGAGCCGCTCCTTGCCTTCGGGCGTGGCGAGGACATAGAAGTGGTTGGGCTGTACGTTCACCGATGACGGCGCGGAGCGCAGGAACCGCAGCAGCTGCTGAAGGGTTTCCCCCGGAATGGTCTTGCTGGGATCGAAATACCTGGTGAGATGCTTGTTCATGAGCTTATCGAGGTTCATGGGAATATGCCTTTTTCTTGCGATGAGTGGGTGAGGAGCGGTGATTCGCAGGGTCTGGGCTAGTTCGATCCGCGGGAGATTAGTTCGCCGATGCGGTCGAAGCTGGTTCCTGTCGTCGCGGTGCTGAGGTCACCCGCGACGAGAGCCGTAATGGCCTGGTCGAGTGCCTCCATTGCGTGGGTGTAGAGCGCTGGACCCACGCTGATGCGCTTGACCCCGGCCTTCTGCAGTTCGGCGACGGTCAGCACCTTGTCCGCCGGCGAGACGAGGACGTTCACCGGCGTCGGCGCGACGGCGGTGACGATCGCGACGAGCGCGTCGAGGTCGGGTGGGTAGGGGGCGTAGAGCACATCCGCGCCGGCCTCCGCGAAGGCCGTCAGACGCCGGATGGTGTCGTCGAGATCGGGCCGCCCCTGGATGAAGTTGTCGGTGCGGCCGGTGACGACGATGCGCCCCTTGGCAGCCTCGACGGCGCTCCGTATGCGGTCGACGGCTTCGTCGAAGTCGCGGATCGGTTGATCGGGATTGCCCGAGGTGTCCTCGATCCCGATACCGGCCAGGCCGGACTCGACGGCGGCTTCCACGGTGGCAGCGACGTCCTCGGGCGTGTCGCCGTAGCCGTCCTCGAAGTCCCCGTTGACGGGCAGCCCGGTGAGACGGCCGAGCAGCCGCGCATGCTCAAGGTGCTCACCACAGGTGACTTCGTGACGCCCGTCGGACCGGCCGAGTGTGGTGGCGAGCGCCGCCGATGACGTCGCGATCGCCTCGAAGCCGGCATCGGCCAGCATCAGCGCCGACAGGCCGTCCCATGCGTTCGGCATGACGAGGCCGCCGTCGCGGGTGTGCAGCGCCATGAATTTCTCGTAGAGGTCGGAGCCCGGCATATCGAACCTTTCCCGAGTGATCGCTTTGGGGCGGTGAGGGGTTCACCGGCTGTGTGCGCAGCCTCGACGGGGTCCCGGCAATCAGCCGGGCGTACCGGCCGAGTTGGCAGCGGGGATGTCGCTGTGCCTCGGCTGGCCGGCTCCGGCCTCGCCCCCCTCTTTGTGCAGCCGGACTGGGCCGAGCACTGAGAAGTCGACGCCTGCATGCATGGTGCCTACCGCCCTGGAGATCCTCGTGAGGCCACGCTGCTTGGCTGTCCGCAGGGAACCGCCTTCTCCAAACGTACCGCAGATCGGCGACTTTTTCGGACCAGATAGTCCTCTCATCCTGGCGAGGCATCTGGCTTCTGTGCGGCTAGTCCCCATCTGTGGCGGGTGAGGCCCTGGAATCAGTGGACGAAAACGTCCTCTCGTGGTCACGCATCGCTGGGCCGCCTTCGCCCGTCGGGGAAGCGTGGTCACGTACGGAAACCGCGGCGGAACCCCGTGTGACGCAGCACCGGGACTTCTTGGTGCCGCCTCGCCGTCAGGGGCAGCTCAGCTCCGGTGCGGCTATGGCTTTCGGCGCGCATGAGCGTCGTGCGGAACCGGTTCAGGGCGGGGGATCCGTCGTGGCGCCACCGTAGGAGGTGGTCTTCGATGGGGTCTCAGATGCGTTCGGGGCCGCCTTGGCGGACCCGCCAGGCGTGCGGACCGGGCTGGAGCAGGGCCCGGCTCCCGGCGGCGGTGTCCACGAGCAGCTGGCCTTGGGTGCCGAGGTCGAGCCGTTGTGCCCCGGGTGCTGTGGTCTCGGCCACGAACCGGGCAGCCCAGTCGTCCAGGATGCTGGCGTCGATGACGGTGCCGCCGTCGGTGACGGGGAGCATGCCCAGGTGCGGGCGAGCATGCAGGAAACCTGCCCGTTCAGGAGCCGTCCGGTCGCACTGCCGTCGTCGTGGACGGTGAGGCGGGCCAGTTCCGAGGAGTGCATCCACCCGCCCAGGGCGGCCAGGATCTGGCCGCCCTGGGCGGGTCTGGGAGCCACCGCTCTGGGATGGTGAGGGCGCCGCAGGTGGCGATGACCCGGTCGTGCGGGGCGGCGTCCTTGTGTCCGGCCAGGCCGTCGCCGGTGATCAGGCCGGGGGCGTGGCCGAGGGTGGCCGGCGTGGTTGCGGCCGCGCCCGCAACCGCTGGGTCCATTTCGACAGAGGTGACCAGGTCGTCTCACAGGCGGTGACACAGCAGCGCGGAGGAGTAGCCGGTGCCGGTGCCGTCGCATGACCAGATACGACCTCGCCTTGTCGAGGCAACGTTGCCACGGGGGACCCGGAAGGCCTCTTCCGGCGCGGTTGCGCGGCAGCCAGTCCTTGAACGTTGGCCAAGGTGCCGCGTCGTCTTGGCTGGTGGGCGGTGGTGGCCGGTTGCCGCTCGCAGGCGAACGGTGCTAGCTGTCCGTTCGGCGAGCGGCGTCGGCCGGATGTTGGAGAGGTCGGTCCGGCGGAAGACCGTCAGCTCACCGCACGCGGGTACCGGCGCGGAAGACCGCCTGTACGTCGAGGACGGCTGCGGGATCATGCGCAAGGTCGCCGCCCACGACGAGAAGGTCCGCGTCGGCACCGGCGGAGATGCGGCCCTTGCGGCCCTCGACGCGGCACAGGCGGGCCGCCAAGCTGGTCATGGACCTGAGCGCGTCCAGCGGCGCGACGCCCAGCCGGGCGAGGTCGGCCACGCCGTGGGGGAGGACGTTGTGGGGCTTCCAGGGCCCGATGCCGGCGTCCGATCCGATGACGACATGCGTGCCGTGCTTGTGCAGGTTGCGGTACGTGTCCAAGACGCTGTTGACATGTGCGGACATGGCATGTGCGGTCATGGCCTTGGGCGGCTGCACGGCTTGTCCGGGGGCCAGGCCCAGCGTCAGGCTGACGAAGGTGCCCTTCCTCGCGATGGTGTCGATGAGGTCAGGGTCGGTGGCGACGCCGTCGGCGCTGAGGAAGGAGACGTGTTCCAGGCTGTCGACGCCCGCTTCAACGGCGTCCCTGATGGCCTGGATGCCGTGGGCGTGGGCAGCCACCGGCAGCCCGAGGCGGTGTGCTTCGTCCACGACGGCACGCAGGTCGTCCAGGCTGTACTGGGATGCGTGCGGCGGTACCGAACCGGGTGTCATGTGGCCGCCGCTGGCCATGATCTTGACGACGGAACAGCCGCGGGTGTGACGCTCGCGGACGGCGGCACGGAGCGCTTCGGCGCCCTCGACCTCGCCGCCGAGGAAGTGGCAGTGGCCGCCGGGCGTGGTCAGCGGGGGGCCGGCGGCCAGGATCTCCGGACCCTGCTCCGGGTGTTCGGTCAACTCCTCCACGAGAGTCAGCGAGAGGTAGCCGCGGTCGCCGAGGTCGCGCATCGTGGTGATGCCAGCCAGTAGGGCGGACTGGGCGGCGGCCCGCATGTGTGCGAGCAGGTCACTGTCGGAGGCGGAGACCAGGGACGTCACGGGGTCCGGTCCGGCGTCGAAGGCGAGATGGACGTGAGTGTCGATCAGGCCGGGCAGCAGACAGGCCGAGACGCCGAAGTCGATGACCTCGCTGCCGTCGGCGGGCAGCGCGCCGGTTCGGTCGACGCGCACGATACGGTCCCCCGAAACATGCACAGTGGCCGGACCCGACAGGGTGTATCCGTCGAACATCGAACCGGCATGCAGGGCAAAGGAATTCAACAGTATTTCTCCGATCGGAAGGCGTGGGTCGCTCGGCGCCTCGGCACATGCGGGATTCGACTCCTGCCAGGTCGACGAAGGGGTTCGCACGGGAGCCCCGCCGACGGCCCCTATTCGGCAGTGCGGGGGCCGCTCCTTGACCAGGCGATGCTTCGCCGCCCGGGACGCATGGTCGGTGAGGACTGCCGCCTGTGAGGCTGGTGCCGCCGTGCCCGATGCCCTCGCAAGGTCTGCGCCTCGTCAAGAAGACGACGTTGCCCCCACTGGTGTGGCAATGCGCCGTGAGCGTGGGGGGCGTCAGCCGAAGAACTTCTCCAGCTCGGCGGCGAGCGCCGCAGGCTGCTCCTCGGCGATGTAGTGGCCGCTGTCGGCGATGGTGGCGTAGCGGATGTCGGTGGCCTTGCCCTCCATCATCGCCTGCACCACGGCGACGTACTGGCCACCCAGCCCCAGGACCGGCATCGTCAGCGGCGGGTAGGAGTTGTTGTCGGCCAGGTCCTGGTGGAACGTCCGGTACACGCCGAAGGCCGCGGCCACCGCTTCGGGCGCGTCGTAAGCCGCGGCGTATACGGCACGGCTTTCCTCGCTGATCCGCTCCGGGTGGAGCGCCAGGTGCTCGGTCGACCAGTCGATGATGTGCCGGAACCGTCCCGCCAGCAGCTTGACGGGCAGGCCGTCGACCTGGCTCAGCGGATACCACCAGGCGTTCGGCTGTTCCGGGGTGGGGAAGGGACTGATGACGTCGAGGAATATCTGGGAGAAGGGTCCGCCCTCCCAGATGGCGAGCTTCTTCGTGGCCTGGGGGTGGTTCGCGGCGAAGCTGTAGGCGACCATCGCCCCGATGTCCCCGCCGGCGATGTTGACCTGCTCGTGGCCCAGGCCGCGGATCAGTTCGTGGACGTCCTGCGCCATGTTCTTCTTGTCGTAGCCGCCGGCGGGCTTCTCCGACGCGCCTTGCCCGCGGTAGTCCACGGCGATGACGCGGAAGCGCTGCGCCAGTGGGGGGAGGAGTTCGCGCAGAGCGTGCACGGTGCGCGGCCACCCGTCCATGAGGACGAGCGGCTCGCCCTCGCCTCCGGTGACGTAGTGCAGCCGGGTGCCGTTCACGTCGGCGTAGCCGTGTTCGAATCCTTCGAGCATGCTTGGTTCTCCTGTGTGCGATGGCGGTCACTTGCCCGGAGGTCGGGCCATGACCGGTTGAACGCCGGCCTTGCCGGCGGATGCCCCCGTGCATGACGAGCACCCGGCCCTCGTTTGCCGCAACGCGGTCGGGCCGTGGGTGGTGTGGAGTCAGGAGGGTTCCGGAAGGATGATCGACTTCGCCAGCCCGGCCATGATGTCGAACCGGGCGAGCTGGTCGTCGTCGATGACCGACGGAGGCCCCTCACCGGGCCGGGCGGGGAGGGCGTGATCGACGAAAATCTGTTCCAGGCCCGGAGGCGTGAAGATGAAAATCATCCTTGCGGCGTGGCTGCCCTTGTTCTTGAAGCGGTGACGGACCCCCCGGGGGATGTGAATGAAGTCGCCCGCGACCGCGGTGAAGAGATGGTCCCCGTCGAGGAACTCCAACTCCCCGTCGAGGATGTAGAACGTCTCCTCCTGCTCGGGGTGCGCGTGAGGAACGGGTCCGCCGCCGGCCGGAACCGTGGCCTCGATGAAGCCCATCCCGCCGTTGGTCTGCGCACCCGTGGCCTTGATCGTGTAGACGTCACCCGCGGCCCACACCGTCGGGCCCTTGCCTGACGGCACATGGAGCGCGCCGCGCTTGTTCCAGTGCGGGTCGTGTGAGTCGAGATCGGCCAAGGAAAAGGTCATCGGTTCCTCGAAGTCTGGCTGGGATTGACATGGAAGGCGTCACAGCCGTCCGTCCGGGCCTGTGACGCATCGCGAAACCGGGCATGTCGCCGGCCGGGAAGGCGGAGCGTCAGGCGCTTCGGTGGAGGGGAGTGCCTTCGACCCGCCAACAGCCCTGTTCCGCGGGGGGATGCACGGAGTGATCACATCTGGATCGCGGAGGGAAACCCCGTGTCCGGAGTCCCCGGGATCAAGGCATTCCCGCAACGGTCGCGGGCGGCCGTGATGGGTCACGCGTCACGAGCAATCTCGCACCGAGTTCCGTCCCATGAAGCAGGTATGACCCCGTAACTGATCGCAAAGTCGCACAGGAGCCCGGCAACGCCCCAACCGACCCTAACAATTACCTTACGGAGTTCCATTCGCGGCCTTTCGGTTCATTGTGATTGCGAGGCGGATGACTCGGAGCGCTGCCCGGCGCCTTCGTCACCCCTCCGCGGACACGGCGTGGGCCGTGCAAAGGCGCGACAGCCCGCCGTCCGCCGCGAAGCGGCCGTGCTGGTCGCAGTCATGAGCGAAGGGTGTGATCGGCGCTGCGACCCGGCAGGGAGCGGCGAGCGACCGAGCTCAGTCCGTGGAGGGCCGGCCTTCGACAGGAAGGGACCGCTTGCCCAGGTTCCGCCAGGCTATGGCGCCCAGGAGCGGGGTCAGGACCATGATGACGACCCAGCCCGCCTTGGGCAGTATGCGAATGCGGGCTTCGGGGGTCCTTATGCAGTCAACCAGAGCATAGATGTACAACACCGCGATTATCCCGTATATCGCGCATTCCAGCACTGCCGTCACGGGGTTATCTCCTGTGCCGCAGCAGTGATTACCGCAGGCAGTCCGGCAGATCCCCTGTCATGCCCGGTAGTTGTGGTCACGATGATTCCGCCCTTCCTGTGATCGTTACGGTTGGCTCGGTGCGCAGCCAGGCAACTTCGTTGCCCCTGAGCGAATACGGTCAGGAGTTGGCCGGGCGGCGCGATCCGCCGGCTCGCTCCGCTGCCACTTCCTCAGGTGGACGAGACAGCCACCGCCAATGTGACGGGTGCGGCGGGGCTTGCTGACGAAGGAGCGCTTGCGTGCCATCGGCCAAGCGCGGCGCCCGGCAGGAGACGGAGCATCCCTGGGGCCCCACGCCCTGGCCAACTCGTGGGCGCCGAAGCGAACGTGGCCGGCGATGCGGCCCTTCGGGCCGGGGTGCCGGGGAGTCGTCCGCCGGCCCGCCGTCGCAGACGCCGACCGGCCGGATCGTGTCGCCACCGCGCCGCCCCGTGGCCATGTCGTCGTTGGGACATGTCGCTTCCGCGACATGCGGATACCAGTGACATGTGCTGGGACACCACTGATTCTGTCGTGCAGCTCACGAACTGGCTCTGAATGAAAGGTGTCTGACGGATGTCATGGTTCCGTCTATCGACGGCGATATCGACCGTACTGGTGGTGACGGTCGGCGGTGTGGCGTCCGCCTCCGCCGGTACGGGTGCGGAAGGAAAGGCGCGATTCGTCGAGCGCGCGAAGGCGGATTCCGCCACCGTGCGACTGCTCACCGGCGACCTGGTGACCGTGACCTCGTTGCCCGACGGAAGGCGTACCGCCTCGGTGCGGCGCGGGCCCGGGCGCGAGCACGTCTCCTTCAGGACGCTGGAGGGGGACGACAAGGCGCTCACGGTGGTGCCGTCCGACGCCGAGGCGCTGCTGACCGCCGGCACGCTGGACCGCCGGCTGTTCGACGTGACGGCGTTGATCGCCCAGGGCTACGACCAGGCCCACGCCTCCGCATTGCCGCTGATCGTCGCCTCCCGGCCCGCAGCGGACGGGACCAGAGGGACCGCGCGTGCGGCCAAGGCCGCCGCGGACACCGCCGACCGGCTGGTGGCGTTCCACGCGCCCACCACGCCCGCCCGGAACCTGCCCAGCATCGGCGCCCGCTCGCTGCGGGTCGCCGGCGACGACCTGGGTGCGTTCTGGAAGACGCTGAACCCTGGTGGGCCCTCCGACGCCGCCCGCGCCGCGGTCGCTCCGCGGATCTCGCTGGACGGCAAGGTCAAGGCCGTTCTGGACCGCAGTACCGCGCAGATCAACGCGCCCACCGCCTGGAAGGCCGGTTACGAGGGCCAAGGCGTGAGGGTGGCGGTCCTGGACACCGGTGTGGACGCGGCCCACCCCGACCTGGCCGGGCGCATCGCCCAGGCCAAGGACTTCTCCGGCAGCGGCAACACCGACGACCGCTTCGGTCACGGCACGCATGTCGCCTCGACCGTCGGCGGCACCGGCGCCGCGTCCGCCGGGACGCGGCGCGGCGTGGCGCCCAAGGCCGACCTGCTGGTCGGCAAGGTACTGGGCGACAACGGTTACGGCACCGAGTCGCAGGTCATCGACGGCATGGAATGGGCGGCCGACGAGCACGCCGAGGTCGTCAACATGAGCCTCGGCTCGGAGAGCGCCTCCGACGGCACCGACCCGATGAGCCAGGCCGTCAACACCCTCACCGCCTCCACCGGCACGCTGTTCGTCATCGCCGCCGGAAACGCGGGCCCGAGTCCGGGCACGGTCGGTTCCCCGGGTGCGGCCGACGCGGCGCTGACCGTCGGGGCCGTCGACCGCGACGACTCGCTGGCCCCCTTCTCCAGCCGCGGCCCTCGCGCCGGCGACGGGGCGGTCAAGCCCGACGTGACCGCTCCCGGTGTCGGCATCGTGGCCGCCCGCGCCTCAGGCACCACCATGGGCACCCCGGTCGACGCCGACTACACCTCCGCGTCCGGCACGTCGATGGCTACCCCGCACGTCGCCGGCGCCGCCGCGCTGCTGGCCCAGCAGCACCCGGACTGGGGGGCGCAGCAGATCAAGGACGCCCTGGTCAGCACCTCGCACACGGTGGCCGGCACCAAGGTGACCGAGCAGGGCGGCGGCCGCATCGACCTGGCCACCGCGATGGGCCCGGTCACCGCCACCGGCACCGTCATGCTCCCGGAACTGCAGGCCGGAGCGACCCGCAGCAACCGGCGGGCCGCGACCGTGCGCTACACCAACACCGGCGACAAGCCGGTGACGCTCTCCCTGGCCGTCGATCTGGCCACCACCACCGGGCGCGCCCTCGCGGACGGCGCGGTCACCCTGGGCTCCAAGACCGTGCAGTTGGACCCCGGCGCCACGGCCGAGGTGCCGCTGAGCACCGACGCCGCCCGCGCGACCGCCCGCGGTACCTACTACGGCTACGTCACCGCGAAGTCCACGGACGGCACCGTTCTCGCCCACACCACCGTCTCCCTCAAGGTGCGGGGCAAGACGCACCGGCTGACCGTGGTCTACCGCGACCGGCAGGGCCGGGTCGTGCCCGGCACGCTGCCGAACATCTGGGGTCCTTCCTACGGGTCCGGCGACGGGTTCGTGCCGTACACGGACAGGGACACGGCGACCGCCGAGGTGGAAGAGGGCACCTACCAGATCAGCGGTAGCTTCTTCGAACAGGTCGAGGACGGCTTCGAGGCGGGCGAGCTCGTCAACCCCGAGGTGAAGGTCACCAAGGACATGACAGCGACGCTTGACGCCTCCAAGGTCACCGAGGTGAAGATCCGCACCCCCCGGCCCGCCGAGCAGCGCGGCATCATCGGCACCACGTTCCACCGCGTGATCGACGGCAACGGCCTGATCCAGGGCCACATGATGTTCGACATCGTCAAGCGGCTCTACGTCAGCACGACCGCGCCGGTCACCGACGGAACCTTCGAGTTCAACTCGCGCTGGCAGATGGTGGCCCCGCAACTGCGGGTCAAGGTCACCGGCAGCTCCCTGGATTTCATCCCCTACTACGAACTGGACTCCAAGGTCTTCGGGGACAAGGGCGCCCGGTTGACCGCCGTGGACGCCGGCACGTCCGCGGCTCCGGACTTCCGTGGCGCGCGCGGCAAGGTGGCCGTCGTACAGGTCCTCTCCATCGCCGACGACACGAGGACGCTGGCCCGGGCCGCGGAGACCGCAGGCGCGAAGGCACTGCTGCTGGCGTGGCCGGAGGGCGAGCTCTCCTGGACACGGTGGCGTCCGGACGGTGAGCGGATGGCACTGCCCACCGTACGGATCTCCTTCAAGGAGGGGGCGGCCCTGCTGAAGCTCGTCAAGCAGCGGACCACCACCGTGGAGTTCTCCGGTACGGTGCGCAGCCCGTATCTGTACGACGTGATGCAGGTGTCCAAGGGCTTCGTTCCCAAGAACCTGGTGCACACCGTCTCCGCGCGCGAG
This sequence comes from Streptomyces sp. PA03-1a, assembly GCF_033792805.1. Classification (NCBI taxonomy): domain Bacteria; kingdom Bacillati; phylum Actinomycetota; class Actinomycetes; order Kitasatosporales; family Streptomycetaceae; genus Streptomyces; species Streptomyces sp. PA03-1a. Next base: position 49,611 of record NZ_JARAVO010000005.1, on the reverse strand, counting down.
AGCGCCGTGGTCCGCAGCACCTACACCCGCACGGGTGCCTCGACCTGGGCGAGCGAGCAGCGCTTCGGGTGGCGTCCGTACCAGGACACCGCCTGGAACCAGTACAGCCGCTACGTCCCCAACGGCCGGGAGCGCGTGGAGTACGTGACCGGCGGGGACACGCTGTGGCGCCATGTCGTGCACCACAACGTGGTCGACAACCCCGACAACACGCTCTCGGTCGGCATGCGCGACCTGCCACGCACCTACCGGCCCGGTCAGCGGGCGGCGGAGCGGTGGTTCGGGGCCGTGGTCCGTCCGTCGATCCCGCGTGGTGCGCCCTGGCCGTCGGTGCGCAAGGGCAACACCATGTCCGTCTTCGTTCCGGAGTTCAACGACTCCGGCACCGGCCACTGGTCGCTCTACGAGCTCAACGTCATCGATTGGGGCAGAGGAGCGGGCGCCCGCGGCGCCGGAGCGGACCCGGTGGACGACACCGCCACTGCGGTCCTCTACCGCGACGGACAGCAGATCGCCGAGTCGAGCCAGGGCGCGTGGGGCGACATCGAGGTGCCCGCGGGCGACGCCGAGTACCGGCTGGACCTGGAGACCACCCGGGTGTCGGACGACTGGCGCTTCGGCGCCGGCACCCGCACCTCGTGGACGTTCCGCTCCGGTGCCGCCGCCGACACGACGCTGCTGCCGCTGCTGCAGGTCGACTACGCCGTGCCGGTCGACGCCCGCAACGCGGTCGGCTCGCAGCGCACGCACAACCTGGGACTCAACGTCCGGATGCAGGACGGAATGGCGGCGCCGCGCGGCGTGCGGCTGTTGGTCGAGACCTCCTACGACGACGGGAAGACCTGGACCACGGCACGTACGGCCCCCAAGGGCAGCGGCTTCACCGCCACCGTGCAGCGGCCGGCCAAGGTGCACGGCGACGCGTACGTGACGCTGCGCGTGACTGCGAAGGACGCGGCAGGCAACTCCGTCCGGCAGACGGTCGACCGCGCCTACCTGCACAGCGGCGCACGGTGACAGGGACTGCAACGCTGACCAGTACCTCGTGACGTCGCGGCGGGTGCCGGTGTATGTGAGCCCCGGCACCCGCACCCCGTCAGAAGCGCATGCGGCCCCGCGGGACATCGACCACGCGACAGACGGTCCAGGTCGCCCTTGCGGCGCCTACCTGCGGTTCCTCGCCGCGGCGGTGGCGCGGTAGGGGGCCAGGAAAGCGGTGAGTGCCGCCAGCAGTTCCTGCGGGGCCTCCTCGGCAACCCAGTGGCCGCTGCCCGGGATGACCAGGGACTGCACGTCGTCTGCCGCGAGCTTCATGGTGGTCGTCACTCCCTCTCCGACGCTTTGCGCTCCACCGATGGCGAGGACGGGGATGGTCAGGCGTCGCTTCACGCGGTCGGCGTTCTGCGCGAAGGTGGTGTCGAGGTCGCGGTACCAGCCGAAGCTGCCGCCCAGCGCGTGACGGTGCGAGGTGAGGGACTCGATGTAGTACCGGATGGCGTAGTCGGGCAGCTTTCGCGCGGCCTTGGTGTCGAGCTGCCAGCCGAAGTAGACGTCCTCCCGGCCTGCCACCAGGAGCTCGTTGACGTCGTCGAGCCGGTTGAAGGGGAAGTGCCAGAGCATGTTGTTGGCCTGGGCGGGGCCGAGCAGAGGCGGCGAGGGCGTCACACCGGGAATGACGGCTTCCGCGACGGCGAGACGGTCGACGCGGTGAGGGTGGTCCGCTGCGAGCGCGTAGCCGATCGGCATGCCCGTGTCATGGCCGACCACCGCGAAGCGTTCGTGGCCGAGGGTGTCCATCAGCGCGGCCAGATCGTTCGCGAGGGTGGCGGTGTCGTAGCCGTCGCGGGGCTTGTCGGTCAGCCCGATGCCGCGCTGGTCCACGGCGATGACCGTGTGGTTCCGCGCCAGCACCGGCATGACCAGGCGCCAGGCGTACCAGTTCTGCGGCCAGCCGTGTATCAGGAGCAGGGGCGGCCCGTCGCCGCCGACGACGGCGTGCTGACGTATGCCACCGGCCTGGATGAGCCGGCTGGTGAACGTCCGACGGAACCCTGCCGGGAGCCCGGGAACACCGGACACGGATCCGAAGCCCTTCGGGGTCTGCCGCGGAGCGGCCGTGGCGGGCAGAGCGGAGACACCGGTGAGCGCGAGACCGGCAGTGACGGCTGCCGCGCCGCCGACGAAAGCGCGCCGGGAGACCTGGCGCGGCGGCTGGTCCGGGCGCGATGACGACATGCCGGGGCCAACTGGGCCGGGCGGTTCGATGGGAGAGGGGTTCACACTCGGTTCCTTTTGCGGTGGTGATCAGACGACGCCGGCGGGGCAAGGCGCCCGGCGACGGGGTGGGGTGCCGGCAGTGCCCGATGGCGTGACGTTGCGCCGGTACGAGCCCCCTTGCGTCCCTGCATGCGGCACGCCTGGCATACGAGGAACATGTAAGAGCATATGCTCCTATGTTCGGAAGGGCGATGCGGTGTGCTCTGGCTCATTCCGGAGGAGGGGCCCGGCCCCGCATCGGCACGGGTGGTGGACCTTCCCAATTAAGAGTAGATGCTCGTATAGTGCACGGGAAGCCTGTGGAGGACGCAATGACAAGTGCTACGTCGAAAGCGGACCTGTGCAACAACCTGGCGCTGCGGAAAGCGTCACGGTACCTCGGCGCGACGTACGACAAGGCGCTGGCCCCGCTCGGCCTTCGGGCGACGCAGTTCAGCATCCTGCAGCAGCTCAGCGTCCACGAAGAGATGACGATCACCGCCCTCGCCGACGTGATCGCCATGGACCGCACGACCATGGCCTCCAGCCTCAAGCCCCTCGCTCGCGAGGGGCTCGTCACCGTCGAGACGTCGGCAACCGACCGCCGGGCACGCATCGTCGCCGTCACGCCCGCCGGCCTGGCCCGGATGGGGGCGGCACTCCCGCGGTGGGAGGGGGTGCAGGCGGAATTCGAGAAGAAGTTCGGTGCCGAGAACGCGGCCAGGATGCGCGCCTTCCTCGATGCCGTCCTCGACACCGGCTTCGATCCCTGGGCTGAGTGAACACTGCGACTGCGCCGTGCTGGGCGGTCGCGCGGCTGTCCATGGGGCCGTCGCCCACAGGCGAGGTCTTTCCGCGCTGAGGACCTCGGATCCGCCGCGGTGCGTGAAGGCCGGCAAGGGCGTGTTGGCGCCTTGCCCTTCCGTAAATAGGAGCATATGCTCTTATTTGTGAGATGGTGGCCCGGCGCGGCCGCCTGCAGAACTGGTCAGCGCGCAGCTCGGCGCCTTCCCCGACTCCAGGCCCCTTGAAGAGGCCGGTTCCCGTGCCGACTGAGCCCCGCCTCCGGTCACCGCAACCGCCGAGAGATCGCTGACCCCGCATCGCGAGAAGGAACCACGTCATGACCCTTGTGAAGGCAGCTGCCGTCCAGATCAGCCCCGTGCTCTACAGCCGTGCGGGCACGGTCGGGAAGGTGGTGGAGAAGATCCGTGAGCTGGGACGGAAAGGTGTCAGGTTCGCGGTCTTCCCGGAGACCGTTGTCCCGTACTACCCCTACTTCTCCTTCGTCCAGCCGCCCTACACCATGGCCAAGGAGCACCTGCGGCTGATGGAGGAGGCGGTGACCGTGCCGTCCGCCGACACGGATGCGATCGGCGCGGCGGCCCGCGAAGCCGGCGTGGTCGTCTCGATCGGCGTCAACGAACGTGATGGCGACTCCCTGTACAACACGCAGCTGCTCTTCGACGCAGACGGCACGCTGCTCCAGCGCCGCCGCAAGATCACGCCGACGTACCACGAGCGCATGGTCTGGGGGCAGGGCGACGGCTCCGGGCTGCGTGCCGTGGACAGCGCCGTCGGCCGCGTCGGCCAGCTCGCCTGCTGGGAGCACTACCAGCCCCTCGCCCGCTACGCCCTGATCGCCGACGGTGAGCAGATCCACGCCGCCATGTTCCCCGGCGCGTTCGGGGGCCCCTTGTTCGCGCCGCAGATGGAGGTGGCCATCCGTCAGCACGCGCTGGAGGCAGCCGCCTTCGTCGTCAACGCCACCGCCTGGCTCGACGCCGACCAGCGGGCGCAGCTCGCGGCGGACACCGGTGCCCCGGCCGGGGTGTTCTCCCAAGGGTTCTTCACCGCCATCGTCGACCCCGAAGGGGGCATCATCGGCGAACCGCTCACCTCGGGTGAGGGAGAGGTGATCGCCGACCTGGACCTCACGATGATCGACCGGCGCAAGCGCCTGATGGACGCCCGGGGTCACTACAGCCGCCCCGAATTCCTCAGCCTGCAGATCGACCGCACACCCACCGCACCGCTGCTCGACCGCAGCACGCACACGCCGGTCCAGCGCGTCCACATACCCAACGACGGCCTGCACTCGGAAGTCTGAGGCCACCCCGCGTCAGGAGGCGTTGCCGCTGGTGGGCACGCCTCCTTTCCGGTGCCACGGCGCGTCCGGACCGGCCGGCCTCGCGGAGAACGCTGGTCGAGCGGAGCACCGTGTGTCCTCGGAGGGCACGTGCGCAAGCTTGTCCGGGTTGAGGACCCTGCGGTACGCGGTGATCAGGCCGTCCTTGATCTCCACCGTGTCTACGGAGACGGCTCGCCCGTCCCTGCGGAGGAGGAGCGCTGGCTCGCCTCCGACCTCGATGGCCTCAATACTGTCCGCGCGCAACAGGCGCCCCGCCCGCATCATCACCATGGCGATGCGCGCGCCGCCCCGGATGAGCTTGCGCGCCGCGACGACCCTGCCGCCACCGTCGGTGACATATACGGCATCGGGATGCAGCAGACGCACCAGGCCGGCCATGTCCCCCGCTTCGTAGGCGCTGCGGAAGGCGGCGATGAGGCGCTCGCGCTCCGCCCGGGAGGCGCCCACGGTGCGCTGCCTGGCCCCGGCCACCTTCCGCCGTGCTCGTGAGGCGAGTTGTCGGGCGGCCGCCACGGAGATGCCGAGCACGTCGGCGATGCGGCTGAACTCGAGACCGAACACGTCATGGAGGATGAAGGCCACACGCTCGGGCGGCTTCAGTTCTTCCATCACCACGAGCATCGCGGATCCGACGGATTCGTCGACCAACACCGGCTCGGAGGCGTCCGGCCCCGTCAGCAGGGGCGCCGGCAACCACGGCCCGACATAGGTTTCCCTGCGGGCGCGGGCGGACTTGAGGATGTCATACGACCGTCGCGCTGCCACCGTGACCAGCCAGGCCCGCAGGTCACGGACGTCGCGTAGGTCGGCTGTGGCTGCCCGCAGCCATACGTCCTGGGCCACGTCCTCGGCATCGGCGACGCTGCCGAGCAAGCGGTACGCCGCTCCGAAGACGGCGGGCCGGAGGGTTTCCCACTCGTTCTCGAGCATCCCAGGTGGCCTGGGTGCATGACTCGCGTCCATCGACGTGGCCTCCTTCGCCCCGGTGTTCAGGTGGGCACCTCCCTGCACGGGGAGTACATGTTGGGAGAGGCCCATGTCGTGCAGACCTGTCGGTCGCGCTCCAGGGTTCGGCGCACATGTCGCCTCGGCGGCAGCGTGCGCTTGCGCCGGTGCCGGCACGTCCAGCGACATGTGGCCAGCGGTTTCGCCGGGCCTCAGCAATAGGAGCATATACTCTCAGTGTCGAGGTCCCTGACGGGCCTCACCCCGCGCGGGCCGGATCGGCAGGGTTGCCCTCGGCCAGGTGAGAGCATCTGCTCCTATCTCTCGCCGGAATCACCGGCAACCGATCGATACGCAAGCCCGCTCCGGCCGGATCTTCGAAGGAGACACGACATGGCGAACGCGGAAAGCAGTGACACCGACCGCCAGGGACTCAGCTACTACCCGTGGTGGCTGGACAACCTGGCCGACGACGTCACGCTGGAAGGCGCCGCCATGAACGGCACCGCGCGTGGCGCGGAAGCGGTTCGCGCCATCGTGGTCAAGGCCCGCGAACTGTACGAGTTCCAGGACTTCAGCTTCACCGGAGACTTCGGTGACAACGGTTTCCTCGAGATCTACGACGCCGCGGTCCTCGGCGAGCCCATGAAGGTCGTCGTCACGGTCACCTGCAACGCCGACGGGCAGGCCCAGGAACTCGCGGTGCTCCATCGGCCGCGCAACACGCTGCTGCTCTTCTCCCGCGAGATGAACAAGAAGTTCGCCGGCACCCCCCTCGCCGAGCACTTCCTCGCCGACGAGTCCTGAGCCGATGGTTGGGCCGTCCGGCCCCGTCGGCTACGAGGGGGTGGATCCGATGTTCGTTGCGCGCGCCCGCCAGTCGTGCTTGGCTCACCGGATGGACTTTCTCTTGACGGCAAGTGGCCTGCGCAACGAGACGCTGCGAGATGCGCTGCGGGACATGCTGGGAAAGCCGTTCGGATCGGCGAACGTCGTGTTCGTTCCCACGGCTTCGGTCGCCGAGCCCGGGGACCACGGGTGGGTTGTCAAGGACGTGAACCGCCTGCACGGCCTCGGCTGGCGGGAGTTCAACGTCCTGGAGCTGAACGGCCTGCCCCGGCAGATGGTGCTCGACCGGCTGCTCCACGCCGACGTCATCTATGTCGAGGGCGGCAGCCACTACCACCTTGCGCGCAGCATCACCGGCAACGGTCTGGCCGACGGCTTCCTTGAGGCGCTGGAGAGCCGGGTCTATGTGGGGGTCAGCGCCGGATCAATGATCTTCAGTCGTCATCTCACCGGGCATTCCGCCGACGTCATCGGGGACACTGCGGACCTCCACGTACTCGGCGCGACGAACGTGGAGCCGCCGTTCGGCCTCTTCGACTGGTATCTCAAGCCCCACCTGTACTCGCCGGATTTTCCCGAGCGGGATGACGCCTGGGCTGATCGCATCGTTGCGCGGGCGGACTTTCCGATCTACTTCATCGACGACGAGACAGCCGTTCGCGTCAGGGACGGCAAGGAGGATGTCGTCTCCGAAGGCCGGTGGCGGTTCCATCCGTGACTCAGCTCCTGGTGGAGAGTCCCGGGCAGGGCAGTGCGGCGCCCACGGGCCGCGCTGATGCGGAGCCGATGCGGGACTCGGGCGTCCTGGAGGCACAGGAAATGGGACGCAAACCGGGCCACACCTATCCGGTGAACGTGCGCGGGCGCTTCGAGGCCCGCTACAGCACCCGCCGGGACGGCAATTCGGGGCGACCGCAGGAAGTCTTCGCCTTCGGTGAGTTCGCCTGTCATCGCCTACGCCGACACGCGCCAGCCCTTTTCGACGTCGCCGTACGGGCCGCGGGGTTGACGCCCTCCTACGTGAGTGGCCGATCTCCAGCGGCACCGCACCATCGGGCAAGAAGAACGCGTCGTACCACCGCACCCGCCGGGCAGTGACTCCTAGGGGTATTGGACGACATGTGGGCTGAGGCCTTCGGCAACGTACTGTGCCGGACCGATGGGTGGCTTCACCGTACCCACACGTCTGGTACTCCAGCAGGATTTCGCTGTCTGACCTGCGGGTTTCACTGGGCGGCTGGAGTGTAGCGGGCCGCGGAAAGGTCAAGGGTGGCTTTCGGTAGGCCGCCCCTCGATCATGCGAGAGCGACGTAAGTAGTGGCAATGGCGGGCGACTGCTTGGCGTTGTCGGCGCCAGTCCGACCAGCTCAGCGCGTGGTGTCGTCCTCGGTGTCCAGGCAGCTGCGGGGATCGGGGGGAGACAAGCTGCCAGGAGTCGCCGAATCTCCGCCACTGTGAGCGCAATGGTCCTGGCCGCCTCATCGGTTCCGCCCCCTTTTCCCGGACCTGGTGCGCCGTGACGGCCAGGAAAGCGTGCGCGAGCATGGCGAGGGTGATGTGCCGGTACCAGCCGGTGTAGCGGCGGACTTCGTACTGGTCCAGGCCGCATTCGTTCTTCGCGGCCAGGAAGCACTCCTCGATCGCCCAGCGCGTCCCGGCGATCCGCACCAACTCCTGGACGGTGGTGCCCAGGGGAGCGTAGGCGAGGTAGTAGGCGATCTCGTCGGGCTTGCGGATACTGCGCCGGGCCATAGCCCACCGCATCCAGTGGGGGATCTCGCCTTGGTAGTCGAACTCGGCAACGGCCGGCAGCCGTACTGCTGCCCAGTGGTAGACACGTGGTCCACGTGGCCGCGCCGTGGTCGGGGCAGTCTCCTGGCGTGATCGACGACTTTGCGGGTGCTTCTTGGGACCCGGAACTCGACGAGCTCTTCCTCCGTATTGGCCATCGTTTCGGCCGCGCTGACCTGCGCCGCAGGATGCGTGACGACACCCGTGGCCTGCTCGGTCCGGTCAGCCGAAAGAACGGCTGGCAACTGGCCGAGTTCGCCGGCCATCGGACACCCGACGGCTTCCAGCGGCTGTTGAACAGGGCTATCTGGGAAGCCGACGAAGTCCGCGACGACCTGCAGGCATACGTTGCCGAACAGCTCGGAGACGCCGAGGGCGTCTTGATCATCGACGACACCGGCTTCGTCAAGAAGGGCACCACCTCCGCAGGCGTGCAGCGGCAATACTCCGGCACCGCCGGCCGCACCGAGAATTGCCAGATCGGAGTGTTCGCCGCCTACGCCACCACCCGCGGCCGGGCCCTGGTGGACTGGGAACTGTATCTGCCCAGGTCATGGACCGACGACTCCCAGCGCTGCCGCGCTGCGAAGGTCCCCGAAGACCGGGCCTTCGCCACCAAGGGCGAACTGGCCAAGACCATGGTTTGCGGGCCCTTGCCTCACCGCTGCCGATCGCCTGGGTGACCGCCGATTCCGCCTACGGTCAGGAATGGCGCTTTCGCCGTCTGCTGGAGGAAGCCGCCGTCGGCTACGTGCTTGCCGTTCCGAAATCTCAGCACGTGCCTCGCTTCGGCCGCATCGACTACCTGTTCTCACAGGCTCCGCGGGAGGCGTGGGAGAAGCGCTCGTGTGGCAACGGCGCCAAGGGTCCTCGCTTTTACCACTGGGCGGCCGTCCAAATCCCAGCGATCGAGGACTTCGACGGTGACACGCCCACACATCAGCGTTGGGCGCTGGCGCGGCGCAGCATCACCAAGCCCGATGAGATCGCCTACTACCTCGGCTATGCCCCGGTGGGTACCGGCATCGACCAACTCGTTACGGTCGCAGGACGCCGGTGGGCCATCGAGGAATGCTTCCAGGCCGCGAAGAACGAATGCGGCCTGGACCAGTACGAAGTCCGCCGCTACACCGGCTGGTACCGGCACATCACCTTGGCCATGCTCGCCCACGCGTTTCTCGCGGCCACCGCAGCTCAAGCGGCGGCAAAGGGGGATGCAGAAACGGTTCCGGCACCCTGGTCCCACTCACCGTGGCAGAAGTCCGCCGGCTCCTGGCAACTCGCTGCCCGCCCCAACCCGGCCGGCAGCTTCGCATCCACACGGTGAGCTGGTCGCTCTGGCGGCGCAGACACCAGGCCATCGCCCGCCACTGCCACTACAGGCGACGACTCCACTCGATGGAGGGGCGGTCCGGCAAGACCGCCCCCGACACACAACCCCCGCCCTACACTCCGAACGGCGCCTGTCACCAGGCCACATAGCGAAACGCTGCTGGAGTACTAGTACTCCAGCCGTAGTTCGTGATCTCGATCGTGAGGGGCGCCGAGGAGGCAGCTGGCAGCGTCGATCATCTGGCCGAGACCGACCACCCCGTCGCGGGCGTTCGTTTCCTTCTCCGCCTACCCGAGTCCACCGAGACGGAGGGCGTTCCTTATCTCGCTGAGCTTCGCGGTCGTCGCCGGGGTCCACTCCTTCGCCTGCTCACCGAGACGGAGGGCGTTCTCAATCTCGCTGAGTTTCGCGGAGGACAGGGCGCCCGCCCGCTCGATCAGGTCGTCCCGGGACACGGTGGTCAGCCACGTGCAAGGGGTAAAGCCCGGACGCGGGAACGCGAACCGAAGCACGCCTTCAAAGGGCAGTCCTTCCACGGCGCCCACTGCCACTTCGACGCCCAGACCGGTGATGTCGACACCCGCCCGAGCGACGACCTGCATCACCCGGATCCCGGACGCGTCGTCTCCCGACAGCAGCACGACCGGCCGCCGCTCATCGAACTTCACCCACCAGAGTTCGCCACGTTGCACATGTCCTCCTGACACAGGACGGCCGGACGCTGCGCGACCCCGACGCGCTGTGGAGACGAGTGCGGCCACCCGTTGATCATCGGTGTGTGAAGACAAACGATCACGCGGTGGCCCGAGGCCACAGCATAGACCCTGCCCGCTGGCAGGAGGCGTTCGAGGGCCTGATGAGCCGGATAGCGGGACGGTTCGCACGGGTCGAACCCCGGTTCCGGGTCCGGAAGTTGGTGCTCGGACTGCTGTCGGACCTGCCGCGCAAGAACTGCTGGACCATCGCCGAATGGGCCGGGGAGAGTACCCCGGACGGCATGCAGCATCTGCTGGGGCGGGCCAAGTGGGACGCCGACCGGGTCCGCGACGATGTGTGTGACTACGTGGTGGACCACCTGCACGACGACCAGGCGGTACTGGTGGTCGACGAGACGAGCACACCCGCCCCGCACCCGATGCCCTCATTCCGCTCACCTGCAACGAGATCCAGCGCCTGTTCATCACACTCGTTGTCCGACCCGTCCACGATGCCGCCCACCGGCTCGGTGGGTCCGACTGGCGGCGCCGCCACCAGGCCCGATCCCAGGCCAGCCACTACCGTCGACAAGCCACTCGGTGATTTCGAAGGTCATGGCACCTACTCGTAGAGATTCCCGGAAGGCAGTCCGGTCGGGCTGCCATAGGAGGCCGCGCAACCCGTACAGGCCGCTGCGGAAGAGGTCATGGTTTTGCGACGAGGATCGTTGAGGTTCAGCAGTCGGAGATCGCCGCGCGCCGCGCTCTGCCGCAGCCCGGCGACCACGCCTCCGCGCCGGTCACCCGGGGCGGCCGGATGACGGGGTGCAGCTCACTCCGGCGGCGGACAGGCGCCGGCGCCGCACCCATCGACCGGCCCCGGTCCGCGGGGGAGGCCGCCGTCACGGAGCCGTGATGTCCAACCCGGTGAGGTCGGCGGAACGGTTCCAGAGCCGACGGGCGAGGTCGGAATCGTCCGCCTGCGGGTTGGTGCGTCGAGCGGGCCTGCCGTTCTCGTAGTACGTACCGGAGTGCCAGTCCACGCCGGGAGTGGTCTCGGCGAGCCATACCAGCTGGCGGGCGCCCTTCTCGGGGCTGACCATGGCCAGCCGGCTGAGCGGACTGCTGTAGATGGGGCGCATGAAGCTCTTGCTGCCGGTGGCGAAGTTGGTGGCGACGGCTCCGGGATGGAAGGCGGCAGCGGACAGACCGTGGGACGCGTATCGGGCGTGCAGTTCCTTGGTGAAAAGAATGTTCTCCAGCTTGGCCGTGCCGTACGCCCGGTGCGCGGAGTAGCCGTGGTCGTGGTCGAGGTCGTCGATGTCGAGCTTTCCGAACAGACGAGCCCCCGCGCTGGATGTCTGGATGACCGATGCTTTGCCGGCCAGGAGCTTGTCCATGAGGAGATTGGTGAGCAGGAACGGCGCCAGATGATTGATCTGGAAGGTCTTCTCGAAGCCGTCGACGGTCTTTTCGCGATCGCCGAAGATTCCCCCGGCATTGTTCACCAGGACATCCACACGCGGGTATGCGGCGTCCAGGTCCGCGGCGAGTTTCCTGACGTCGGCCAAGCTGGTGAAGTCGGCGAGGAAGCGGTCCGCTCCGAGTTCGTCGGCGATCTTCGAGGTCTTCTCGGGTGAGCGGCCGACGATGACGACTCGGTGGCCGTCCCGGTGCAGCCGGCGGGCGCCCGCGGCTCCGATACCGTCGCTGGCTCCGGTGACAACGATGGTTTTCGGCATGGAAGGTCTCCGTTTCTCTGGCTGCATGCGTGGCGCATGTCCGTGAAGGTGTAACTTCTGATTGCCGCGGCGTGTGAACATCGACGTGTCGCAAGGGCGCGGTCGCGGGGTGACCAAGTGGTTGCTTCCGCTGCCGGCACAGCCGATGGGAAGGCGCATGTACCGATGGACTGCAGCTGCGTCCGCACCGGCGCTGAGCGATTGGAGCGAGGCGTTCTCCGGTCTGCACGGGGCGAGCCGCATCACGGTCATGGACCGCGAGGCGCCATGGAGGGGACTCCTGGAAGCCCAGCAGTCCCGGACGTACGCCATCGCCTTGTGCAGCGGCGGCCAGGAGACGGTCGTCCGGGACGCCCGGCACATCGCCGCTGACCCCCGCGGCACCCACGAACTGCTCGTCCCCCTGGCCGGGACTGCCTGGGTGGAGCAAGGGACGTCCTCGGGGGAGCTCCAGCCGGGCCGTATGGCACTGTGCGACATGGACCGGCCGGTGACCTTCGCACACGACGACGACTTCCGGTCGATCGCGCTGATCGTGCCCGGGCATGAGGTCGCCCACCGCAACCCGGCCCTGGCCCGTGAGCCGCGGACCCTCAAGGGGACAAGCGGCCTGGGCCGGGTGATCCGCACGATGGTGGCCACGCTGCAGGAGGAGCGGGAACAGTTCTCGGAGGCGACCTTCGACGTCGCCTGCGAGCGGCTGCTCGACCTGGTGTGCCTCGCCGCGGAAGGCGCGACCGATTCGGCGCCGACGGGGCAGCGGGCCACAGTCGAGGCCGAGATCAGGCGCTACGTCCGCCGCCACGCGGGCGACGACGACCTCGACGTCGCCGACATCGCACGGGCGCTCGGCTGGTCGACCCGCTACATCCAGCAGGTGCTGCGTGCAGCCGGTACGACCCCGCGCGATCTCGTGCGCCGTGAACGGCTGCACCTGGCCCGGACCCGACTGACCGACGCGAGCTGGGCCGGGCATTCCATCGGGCAGATCGCTCACTCCTGTGGGTTCGGCAGCCATGCGTCGTTCAGTACCGCGTTTCGGCAGGAGTTCGGCATGGCGCCCCGTGATGCCAGACACGGCGTCTTCGCCCCTACGGCAGACCTGGGGTGAGCCTGTTTCCACCTCGGCGGGTCAGTCGCCCGGGGCGGTGAAGTAGCGGCGCGGATTGTCGACCAGCATGGTACTGAGCTGCTGCTCGGTGACGCCGGCCTGGCGGAGTGCGGGCAGGACGGTGTCGTGAAGATGGGTGTGGTGCCAGTCCGGCGCGATCTGTTCGCGCACGCCCGGCGGGAACCAGTCGATGTGGCACGACGCGTCGTGCGACAGCACCATGCGGTCCGCCAGACCTTCCCGTGCAAGCGCGGCGACGGTCGCAACCCGCTGGTCGCCCGGCAGCAGGATGTCGAGGCCGAAGCGGTCCATGCCGACGTACGAGCCGTTGTCGATCAGCTGGTGCAGGTAGCCCAGGTCGTCGGTGTCGCCGCTGTGGCCGATGACGACGGCGCCGAGGCCCACGCCCTCGCTCCGCAGGATTTCCTGGGCGACCAGGCCGGTGCGGGCGGTCGCGTTGGTGTGCACGGTGATCGGCGCGCCGGTGCGCAGGTGTGCCTGCGCCACCGCCCGCATCACCCGCTCCACGCCCGGGGTGAGCTCCTCCTCGATAGCGCACTTCAGGAAGGCGGCCCTGATCCCCGTCTCGGCGATGCCCTCGGTGAGCTCCCGGACGAACAGCTCGGTCATCCCCTCGGCGCCACCCAGTAGCGTTCCCGGGCCGTGGAAGCGGAAGAAGTGGGGGATGTCGCCCAGGGTGTAGATGCCCGTTGCGGCGATGATGTTGATGTCGACCCGCTCGTTCACGGCCGCGACCCGGGTGACGTCACGCCCCAGCCCGATCACGGTGGGGTCCACGAGCGTGGTGACGCCCGTGGCCGCCAGGGCCTTCAGCCGGTTGACCGCGTCGCCGACGCGCTCCGCCTCGTCCCAGGTCTCCGGGAGGTTCTGCCGGAACTCCTCACTCAGGACGAAGACATGCTCGTGCATCAGGACGGTCCCGAGGTCGCTGGCCGCCACAGGGCCGCGGACGGTGTGCACTTGGGAGGGCGGAGTCATGGAAGTCAGTCCTTCGGGCTCATGCTGTCGCACGATCGGCATCGGCTGGACGTGTGCGAGACGGGGTCGCGGTCGTGGTGGGTCCTGCCGGCCGCACCGCTGACCCGGGCACAGCCCGCCCGTCGGCACACCGTCCACTCTGGGGCATCCCGCCGGAGAGGTCTTTCGCGGCGGCGCACACTTCTTTCCCGTGGACGCACAGTCCGGACGGCCCGGGCGTAACGGCCCGGGCTGGGGCGGCGGCTCCTCGGTGCGGCGGCCCGGACCTCTTGGAGCGCCGCGACGATGGGTCCCGAACGGTCAGGAACGGCGGGACGCCGTCTCGTGGACCGGAGTCGTGCCGACGTTGAGGAGAGTGGGGCGTTCGAATGGGGCGAGAAGGCCACCGGGATGATGTGGCGCATCAAGGAACTCGCCGACCCGTACGGCGTCCTCGCCCCCGACGTCGTCCTCACCCGCGACGACACCATCCATCTCAAGTCCTTCAAGTCGACCCCTGACATCGAGGACGTCGCGACCCACTGCATCGAGTGCGGGTACTGCGAGGCCGTCTGCCCCAGCCGGAACGTCACGACGACGCCCCGCCAGCGCATCGTGCTGCGCAGGGAGATGGCCCGGCAGGCGGAAGGGTCCCCGCTGCTGGCCCAGTTGCAGGCGGAGTACGAGTACGACGCCATCGAGACCTGCGCTGTCGACGGCACCTGCGCGCTCCCGTGCCCCGTCCACATCAACACCGGCGCGCTGAGCAAGGAATTCCGGCGGGACGAATCGACTGAGCAGCGCGATGAGGTCGCGCTGAAGATCGCCCAGCGATGGGCGACCGTGGAGGAGTTCGCCCGTACCGCCATGGGCGCCGCCGACATCGTGCAGCGAACCGTCGGTTCGAAGGCCCTCACGGGCCTCACGGCCGGCGCGCGGCTCGCCATCAGCAACGAACTCATGCCGGCCGTCCCGGGACCGATGCCGCGCGCCGCGGTGGGCAAGCCACCGCCGACATCCCGCCATGGAGCGGCGGCCGTGTACTTCCCGGCCTGCGTCAACCGCATCTTCGGCCGCGACCCCGGAATGCCGCGGCACCCGTCCCTGCAGCACGCACTGGTCGAGGTCTCGGCACGAGCCGGCAAACCGCTGTGGATCCCCGACGACGTGGCCGGCAAGTGCTGCTCGACCCCATGGAGCAGCAAGGGCTACAGCCGCGGACACGCATGGATGGCCGCGACCACCTGCGACGCCCTGTGGTCCTGGAGCGGACACGGCACGCTTCCCGTGGTCATCGACGCCGCCTCGTGCACCAACGGCCTGCTCGACGACGTCAAGAACTACCTCGACGACGAACACCGGGCCCGGCTCGAGCGCATCACCCTTCTCGATGCGATCACCTGGTGCTCCGACCTGCTCCCGCATTTGACCGTCACCGGGCAGGTGGACCGGGTGGCCGTGCACCCCACCTGCTCGACGGCGCACCTGGGCCTGAGCAAGACCCTGGAAGCCATCGCCGGACAACTCGCCGCCGAAGTCCTCGTACCGGTCGGCACCACCTGCTGCGGCACGGCCGGCGACAGAGGACTCCTCCACCCCGAACTCGTCCGATCCGCGACACGGGACGAGAAGGCCGCCCTGGACCGGACCCCCGCCGACGCCTACCTGTCGGCCAACCGCACGTGCGAGATGGGACTGCGGCACGCCACCGGCCGCCCGTACGAATCCTTCGTCTTCCTCCTGGAAGAAATGACCCGCCCCCCAGCCGATGCGCCGAGCGATGGATCCCCTGCGCATGGCGAGCCAGGCGGTGCCGGGCCGGACGACTGATCTTCGGACCCGCCCGCCATCGTGGCCTTTGTCAGGTGCCCGGCGGTGCGGGTCGCGCCAGGTGCCCCTGACCGCAGGTACCGCCCTTCGGCCCGCGAGGCCGGCAGGTCAAGGCGGGCCCCTTGAGCGCGGCGAACCTGGAGCTGCTGCGCCGGGAGATCCAGCAGGTAGCCTGCGGCCGACCGACCTCTGGCCGACACCCCCGGCCGCCTCGAACCCGACGGACGGAGTCGGTACGGATCCGACCGCATGATCAGGTGAGGCCCCTCCAACGCTCCGGAGAGGCCTCATCGATATCCAGAACCACCGGTACACGCCCCGGTCACGGCCTCGAATTCCTGAAGCCGAAAAACTCGGGTGGGCGGTCAGGACCGTCTTCGCCTGCGACTATCTCGCTGATGAGCACCTTCACCGCGAGGTCAACAGCGGACTGCAGGTCGTCGAGGAGTGAAACTCCGCCAACGACAAGATCTTCTACGGCCGCGAGAGCGTCCTCACCGGCGCAGACACGCGAGCACGCCGAGGTCTCCATGCTCACACCCCATCTCCGGCAATCCAGCATGGTCCTGATCAACACCCAGCTTCTCCATGCAGCCTTCCACGACCCGCAGTGGGCCGGGAAGCTCACCACCGCAGACGGGCGCGGGCTGTCCCCGCTGTTCTGGTCCCACACCGACCCGTACGGGAGATGTCACCTCGATATGGACAGCAGGCTCGACATCACCAGAGCGGTAGGTCTACCTCGCATACCTGGATTCCGCTTACTGCCCGTCGCCGTCAGGCATGAAGATCACGATCTACGGCTGGAGTACTAGTGTGGAATGACGAGGTAGCGACTCCGAGTAGGTGCATCAATGAGCATCGGAATGGGAAAGACCGACAGGCTCATCACGGCATTGAAGACCCTCCTGGAAATCTCCGTCACCTCGGGTTCCGAAGGGTGGGGAGAAAGCCGCCGGCATAGTTCGATGGTGGAGCCGTCGCCATCGACTTACCCGCAATCCCAACCACCCGATGGTTTTCGGTCCGAGTACGCGGAAGTGAACGGCTTCCGTATGCACTACATGCAGGGCGGCAAAGGCTCGCCCGTGGTGATGATCCACGGGTTCCCCCAGACATGGGCCGAGTGGCGGCAGCAGATGGGCCCGCTCTCCATGACTCACACCGTGATCGCCGTCGACCTTCGTGGTACTGGCAACTCACAGGTCACGAAGAGTGGTTACCAGGCCGCACAATTGGCTGAGGACGTGCATCAGTTGCTGGAGCAGCTGGGACTCAACAACGGCATCCAGGTGGTCAGCCACGATGTCGGCGTGTGGGTCGCCTACGCCTACGCGGCGCAGTGGCCGTCGGAGGTGCGCCGCATGGCCGTGATGGAAGCCCCCATCGCACCTGGGCCCAACGGCCGCGATCCTTCCCGAGCCGGCACCTCCTAGGTGCGCCGGATGACCAGCACGGCCACGTCATCGAGGTGGTCTACGGCGACCACGGCGTTGAGGATGAGATCTGCCGTCGCCTCGATGTCGAGCCGGTCGTGCAGGGCGCGGCCGGCCAGCGTTCCCGCTCGCTCCAGTCCGGCTTCCAGCGTCAGTCCCGGCCCTTCGACCAGGCCGTCGGTGACCATGACCAGCGCGGTGCCTTCTTCCAAGGTGAAGGTCTCCTCGGGGTAGTCGACATCGGGCAGGACTCCCAGGACGGGTCCTCCGGGAAGTGTGCGGATGCAGTGGCTGCCGTCGTCGCGTGCGTGGAGCAGCGGAACATGGCCTGCGCTGGTGCCGATGACCTGACCGTCACGCGGATCGACGTGCAGCATGGTGCAGCTGGCGAAGCGTGGTGCGCCCATCGTGGTGAGCAACTCGTTGGTGCGTGTCAGCACCGTTCCTGGCTCGGGCTCGTGGGCGGCGATCGCACGCATGGACGAGCGCACCTGTCCCATGAAAACCGCGGCATCGACGTCGTGCCCCTGGGCGTCGCCGATCTCGAGTGCGACCGCACCGTCGGGCAAGAAGAACGCGTCGTACCAGTCTCCGCCGATATCGAGCCCGTCCCGGCTGGGCTGATAGCGGACGGCGACCTCCAGGCCCGGGAGGTGCTCGGGCAGCGTGGGGAGCATGCTCTGCTGGACCGCCGTGGACAGCTCGACGTGGGCCTGCTGCAACCTGATGCGCCTCAGGGCCTGGCCTGCCAGATCGGCCAGAGTGGTCATGAAGGCGAGCTTCTCCAGGGAAGGAGGGCGCTTGCTGTCGTACGTCACTGCCCAGGCCCCGAGTGGTCGGTCGCCCGGTGGGCTGAGGGGGGTGATCGACATGGCGACATCGGGGCCAGGCGGTGCCTGGGCCGTACTTGAATCACTCAGCCAACACCGCGCGAGCTCCTCCCGGCTGGCGATGAATTGCGGCTGACCGGTACGGATCGCACAGGGCAACGGCCGGTCCTCATCCAGCGACAGACCGAGCAGGGCATCGGTCTGCCATGTGGGGATCCCGGCATCCGAGGAGACCCGCAGGCGCCCGTCGTCGACGAGCGCGAAGAGGGCGCCGAAACCGCCGTAAGCCGCGGCGAGCCGAGTCAGGACCACCTGCTGCAACTCCTGCTCGGTGGCGGCAGTGAACAGGGCGGAGGAGAACGCGGCGATCTCATCGGCGCGCCGCCGCTCAGCACTCACCGCAGCCAGCATGTCCTTTCGGTGCGCCTCCACGGTGGACTCGTCGCGGATCACCCCGAAGACCCGTTCGGGACCGCCGTATCCCAGCGTGATCCGGCGGGCTTGGCTGGCCAGCATGCGCCAGCCGTCATGCTCGGTATGGAACCGCGACCTGATCCACGGGGACTGGGCGACGGACGAGCGCACGAGCCGCTGCACGTCCTTTCGGTCATCGGGGTGCACTCGCCGGATCACCATGGGCAGGGACATGGACGCCTGCGGGAAGAGCGTGGCCAGAGCGGGCTCGCCACCCAGCCACTCGATCTGGTGCTCATCGGGTGAACACATGTATAGGCCAAGGCCGGCGGCCTTGGCTGCAAGGTCAAACGGGATCAGCAGGGCGCCCAGGTCATGTCGCGCGTCCAACGAGTGCACCCACACAAGCCGCTTGCCATCTGCGGGGTCCGTCACCGGCCGCGCCTCGACCAGGCAGACCACAGACGCTTCGCCCGTCCCAGGGAATTCCAGCACCCGCATTGCGAGCCGCTTCGTCGTCGCCCCGTGCGCCAGCAGGCTCCGGGCCGAGATCCGCTGATCTTCGGAGAGCAGGTCACTGAAGCCGCGACCCACGCACCGTTCCTCTGGCCTGCCAAGCGCTGAGGCCATTGCGGTGTTGAGGCGGCGGATGACACCGTCCAGGGCCAAAAGAGCCGACGGTGTGGCCCTCTGCAGGAGTTCGTCCGAGGCGTCCATCTGCCGCTCCCTGACCATCATCGAGTGATATCACCCCGATAGGCGTAATAATCCTATCTGTCGCCGCAGGGCAGGTCGCGTCCGCTGGGAGCCGGGCGCGAAGCCGGTCGGTAGCCCAGCCGACAGATGGTCTACCTGTGAGGAGATTGCCGCCGGGGTGGAATTCGTGAACGGCCCTTGGGGCGTCGTCGAGAGCGGCATGACCGCGGTCTGCGTGCCCGCCATGGCCGGCGGCTCGGTAGAGCGGCCTCTGCGTGCCATCGATGGGGTGTCCGGTGCCGCTCCGCGCAGGATCCGGAGGGGTGACCCCTCCTCGGGGTGCAGCCGTCCTTCGCGGGTCGCAGCTGCGCCGACGGGATGCCGACTCGTACTCAGACTGGACTACTTCGTCCACTTCGCTTAGGCTGAATCGCGCTGCGCGACAGCCAGGGTGGGCGGTCTCTACAGCAACTCGTCCAGAGGCTGAACCTCCTCACGGCAGCCGCCGATCGACTTCTGGCAACTTTCCCACTATGGGGCTTTCGCGATGGGCTGGAGGGCTGAGATGTCTGACGGTCTTTTTTCAGACGCGGAATCGTCTGTGGTGGTGAGCGACAACGAGAGGGAGTATCGCTACGAGATCTCCGTAGCGGGTGAGACGGTCGGTCACATGGGCTATCGATCGATCGGCAATCGACGCGTGTTGATGCACACTGTCATCTATCACGCATTCCGCGGGCAAGGTCTCTCCAACGTTCTCATCAAGAGCACCCTGGACTTCTTGCACATCCACGGAAACACCATTTCAAATTATTGTCCAGTCGTCGACAGGTTCATACGCAAGAATCCCGAATACCTCAGCCTGGTCGACGCGAAACATTCGGGCACCTGGGTCTCGCCTTCATCGGGCTGACCAGCCGGCCGGCCGTCAACTGCCCGCCTGCGTGGCAAAGCATCGAGCCGAGGATCCGGCTCAGTCCACGAGGTAGGAGCGGACGTAGCTCAACGCCATCTGCATGGAGACGCGCATCGGCTCGACGTCCTGGGCGGTCTGGGCCAGCAAATAGCCACCCTGCAAGGCGGCCATGACAGCGGTGGCGAGCTGCTCCGGGTCTGCTTCTTGGCGGAGCGAGCCGTTTTCCTGCATGCGCTTCAAGCCTGCCGAGATGAGCTGCTGCCAGTCAGCGAACGTCTCGGCAAGCTTGCTCCTCGACGTCGGGTCCTGCGCCGCCCGCGCGCTGACGAGCGAGCCCAACGCGCACCCGTAGGCACCGTTCTGCAAAGAGTTGAGATGGATGACCTTGTCGCTCCATCGCTCCAGGGCGCGAAGGGAATTCATCCGCTCCAGCATTTGGCGATCACGGTTCAGGACTTGACCGGCCCGCAGTTCGATGACGCTGTGGACAAGCTGGTCTTTGTCCGCGAAGTGGCGATACAGCTGAGATTTGCTCGTCCCGCTCGTCGCTCGTACGTCGTCGAGTGAGACCGCGTTGACGCCCCTCACGTAGAAAAGGTCGGCAGCGGCCTGAATGATGCGGTCACGGGTGACAGCCCCACGCGAGGTCAGGCGCCGCTCTTGCCTAGGAGCATCATCTACGGACATGTGCCCGATATTACTACGAGCGATCACCGGGTCCGCGGAAGAGTCTGAGAGTGCTGCCGACCCACGCTGGGGGGTACCGGTCGGCTGCTCCGTGCCCACCGGGGCGTCGAGCGCATGAGGTGCGGCCTTCGCAGGTGCGCGTGACTTTCGTGACTTGCCTGTCACATGGACCACCTCTGCCTCTCACTGGATGCGAACCGTGGGAACGCTCGAATGTGGGCCTCACTTCCCCTCGCGATGACTTCTGGGCAGCAGCCCGCGCCGGCACGCATCAGGTTCCCGTGAGCGCGGTCAGAACCCCGACGATGGCGACATTCGCAGGCACGTCACTAGATGGACTGCATGGTCCTCTCGCTTGCGTCATAAGGGAAGAGGGCGGTGGGCTCCACGTCTTATGGAGCTGATAACCGGCGATTATCGGTGGCGTTCCGGGCGGAGTGGCAACTCTGGTTGCAGTGGTCGAGGGGCTGCGCAGTCCAACCGGCGGCTGTTGCTCCGCACCAACACGACTCTGTTCCGTGGTCGATGGTAGCGCTGTGTGATCACTGGCGAAGGGTGCGGATGCGGAGCAGGGCGGACCCGGCTCGACATGGAAGGCCGCCGCACGCCCCTCGCCGGCATTCTCCGCTCGGAGGCCAGCCGATACGCACGATCGCTCCCGCAGGCACCACCTGAAAGAGGAGCATCACTGATGCGCGCAGCACTCATGCACGGCGCTGGCGACCCCAGCACCGGCCTCGACGGCGTCCCGACCGGCTACCAGGGCATGGCGGACCGCAGGAGCCTGAAGGTGCTCATCAAACCCTGACCCCGGACACGCGTGGGGTATGGCGCAGTCCCCGTCCCACCTGCTGCGAGTCGAGCAGCGCAAGATTCCGCGTCGGCCCCGGTGACCAGCCGCCCGCTCATCGCCGCCAGGGCGCTTTGGTGGCCGGCCGCGGAGACCGGTGACGCGTAGAGGCGATCCGTCGGCTGCCAGCGGCACCGTCCGTATGGGCGGCGGGTCGGTCCCCAGGGCTGTCCTTCGTCGCCATCGTCCCGGAGACCCGGCTGCAGGCGTCAGCGGGGCTGACCCGGTCTCCTTGGAACGGGACCATCTCGACCAGTCATCGACTTGAGCATGCTGTTAGAGTTCAGATCGGACCAATGTTGTGGACCTTTTAGTTCACTTTCCTTTGTGGATGGGCGTGCGTGGCGCGCGGACGGCGACGGGATGCAGGGAGTACCCGATGAAGGCGATTGTGGTGACCGATCAGGCCGCGGGTGGGACGGCCGGAATGAGGCTGGTGGAGCGCCCCACGCCCGAGGCGGCAGGGAACGATGTGCTTGTTGAGGTTCATGCGTCCGGATTCACCCCAGGGGAGCTGACGTGGCCTTCGAACTGGACGGACCGCCTGGGCCGCGACCGCACACCATCGATCCCCGGTCATGAGCTCGCCGGAGTGGTCAGTGCCCTCGGCTATGGCACGACGGGGCTGTCCGTGGGACAGCGAGTCTTCGGCCTCACGGACTGGACCCGCGACGGCACGCTGGCGGAGTATGCGGCCGTCGAAGCACGTAACCTCGCGCCGCTGCCCGGCGATGTTGGCTTCACGGTGGGCGCGAGCCTGCCGATCTCGGGCCTGACGGCGTGGCAGGGCCTGTTCGAGCTTGGGCGTCTTCAGCCGGGGCAGAGCGTCCTCGTGCACGGTGCGGCCGGCGGAGTCGGATCGATGGTCACGCAACTAGCGCGCGAGGCGGGTGCTTACGTCATCGGCACCGGACGTGCCGCCGATCGTCAGACGGTGCTCGACTTCGGCGCGACGGAGTTCGTCGACCTGGACAACGACACACTCGAAGACGTCGGCGCAGTTGATCTGGTCTTCGACGTCATCGGTGGCGACGTAGGGAAGCGATCCGCGAGCCTGGTTCGAGCCGGAGGAACGCTGGTGACCATCGCCGGCCCGCCGGAGGCGCGACCTGCGGACGGCCTGGCCATCGACTTCGTTGTCGAGCCTGATCGCCTCCAGCTGCGTGAGGTGGTCCAGCGGGTGCGGGACGGACGGCTGCGTACGGTCATCAGCAACGTCGCGACCCTCGATGATGCCGTCGCGGCCTTCAATCCGACCGAGCGGGTCAGGGGAAAGACCATCATCCGCGTCCGCTGAAGGCTCATCAACCCTCCAAGAGGACGATCTAGTCCATTAGGTGATCGACAGGCCCCGTCATCCAGGCGGAGCCAGCACAGATACAGGAACAGCGATGGCCAAGGTGCTGTGGACTGACGTGAGCGGCTCGATCCGAGTCCTCAAGGACGAAGACAACAGGTTCTACGAGGTTCAAGAGAACGGCAACTATGCAGGGCTGCTCGCCTACGAGCGCAAGGGCGGCCAGTACAGCCTGACGCACACGTACGTCCAGGAGGGTTACCGCGGCCGCGGCCTGGGGACCGCGTTGATCCACGAGGCGCTGTCCGACCTGGTGAGGGAACACGCGGCAGTCACCAACCGGTGCCCCGTCGTGGATCGCTTCATCGAGAAGCACCCGCAGTTCCGCGAGATCCTCGATCCCGGGTCGCAGGCCGTCGACGATGCCCGCAACTGAGGCGCCCGCCCGCGGCGGAACGAGATGCGGCGGCGCAAGCCTGGCTGCCGAGCAGGCGGTGACGTCGGCGAGCGGTGGGCCGAGGGAGGCCGCCGGCAAGCCGGTGTCGGTGAGGAAGTCACCCATGGCCGGCAAGGCAGGAGATGGGACCGGGTGCCGCATGGCTTCGATGGCCGGCGCCAGCGGTACGCCCCGGACTGCGCCCTCACGCGTCGCCATCGATTCCACATCTCTCAGAAGGGGCAGAGAATGGCGATCACCAGCGGAGCCATAGCGCGTGTTCGCATGATCCAGGCCGCTGCAGACCTCTTTTACGTCAAGGGTGTCCACTCGGTGACCCTGGATGACGTGCGAGCGGTGAGCAGGACCAGCAAGTCCCAGTTCTACCGTCATTTTCCGGACAAGGACGAGCTTGTACGCAGTGTGATCGAGTTGCGTGCCCAGCAGATCCTCGATCGCGACCGACAGCACTTGGCACGGATGAGCTCCTTCCAGGCCCTGGAACACTGGAACGAATCGATCATCCGCCTCAACTCTCTCCAGGACGGAGCCTACGGGTGCGCTCTGGGTGCACTCGTCGGATCCCGCGCGCCTCACGATCCCGCGGCCCGACACCTGCTCGCTGAGAAGTTCGGCGAATGGCAGGAGCTGATCACGGCAGGCCTGCGCCGGATGCAGGAGAACGGCTCGCTCAAGGAGGAGGCCGATCCTGAAAAGCTCGCTGTGTCCGTGATGGCCGCACTGCAGGGAAGCTACTTGCTCGCCCAGATGACACGCGACGTCGAACCGATGCGCATCGCCATGGATATGGCGCTAGCCCACGTGAAGACGTACACCGTGGGCTGACACGCGGTGCACGAGGCAGTACGAGAGCTGCTCGGCCTGGACGTGCGGGCTTGCTGCCCGTGCACGCCACAGGTCGTGACCAGTACGGACGGCACACGCGCCGTCCGGTCCTCCCCCCCTCTCTCCGCAAGAAGGCCTTGCGGTTTCTCGCAACATGGACTGATTACTCCCTTGGGGTGGAGTGCAAAACGAGCAGTGCCGCCACAACCGGGGGGCGGCGCCGACCGGGCAACCACCCGGCAGACCGCAAAGGAGCGATGACATGAGCGACAACGAAGAGCCCTACGACATGGTCGTTTTCGGGGCCGGCAGCGCCGGGTATGCAGCCGCATTGCGCGGAGCCCAACTCGGGCTCAGCGTCGCCCTGGTCGAACGCCACAAGCTCGGGGGCACATGCCTCCACAACGGCTGCATCCCGACCAAAGCCATGCTGCACGCGGCAGAACTGGCCGATCAGGCCCGCCGGGCGCGCGACGTGGGGGTGCGCTCGTCCTTTCAAGGCATCGACATGGACGCCCTGCACGCCTACAAGAACAGCGTCGTCTCAAGCCTCTGCAATGGGCTCACCGGTCTTGTCGACGCACGCGGCATCACCTATGTGGAAGGAGAGGGCCGACTGTCATCGGCGACCTCCGTCGATGTCGGAGGCCGCCGACTCACGGGCCGCCACGTCGTACTCGCCACCGGGTCCGTTCCAAGAACCCTGCCCGGACTGGAGATCGACGGACGGCGAGTGATCTCGTCGGACCACGCTCTCACCCTCGACCACGTCCCCAAGTCCGTGATCGTGCTCGGCGGCGGAGTGATCGGCGTCGAGTTCGCCTCCGCGTGGTCGTCGTTCGGAGCCCAGGTCACCGTTGTCGAGGCCCTGCCACACCTCGTCCCGACGGAGGACGAGACCGTCTCCAGCCGGTTGGAGACGGAGTTCCTCAAGCGGGGTATCTCCCTCCACATCGGTGTCCCCTTCGTCGGCAGCGAGTACACACGGGACGGCATCCGCGTCCGTCTGGCGGACGGCAAAGCGCTGGAAGCCGACCTCCTGCTCGTGGCCGTCGGACGAGGCCCTGTTTCCCAAGGCCTGGGTTTCGAGGAGGCCGGCGTCGTCATGGACAAGGGGCACGTGCTGGTTGACGAGTACATGCGCACCAGCGTCCCCACCATCTCCGCCATCGGAGACCTGGTCCCCACCCCGCAGCTTGCACACGTCGGCTTCGCTGAGGGCATCCTCGTCGCCGAACGAGTGGCCAAGAAGGCTGCTGTGCCGATCGACTACGACGGCGTCCCGCGCGTCACGTTCTCCCGCCCTGAGATCGCGTCGGTCGGCCTGACGGAGGCCAAGGCCAAGCAGGCGTACGGGGCCGAGAACGTCGACTTCGTCGTCTACGACCTCGCGACCAACGCCCGTAGCCGCACGTTGAGAACGGAAGGGCACGTCAAGGTGGTCCGGAGGAAGGGCGGGGCAGTCGTCGGTGTGCACATGATCGGCGACCGGATCAGTGAGCAGATCGGGGAAGCCCAGCTCATCTACAACTGGGAAGCGCGTCCTCAGGACGTCGCCGGCCTCGTCCACGCCTACCCGACACAGGGTGAGGCGCTCGGTGAGGCGGCTCTCGCGCTCACAGGCAAACCGCTGCACTCGCACGTCTGACCCTGCGAAAGTGCTGCCCGGCGACCGCGATGCGCAACAGTCGTGGTCCCAGTACTGCACAGGGTCCGGGCCGACCGCAGGCCGCCAGACCGTGCCGTCCACGGTCGCCACCTCTACGAAGAGCTACATGGTCCATACTCCACGACGCTGCTCTCGGGCGAGATGCCTCTGAGCTGCATATTTCTTGGTCCGTGATCGGCAATCCTAGAACTAAGAGGACTTGACAGTCCCGTTTCGTCTTTGCGAAGCTTGAGGAAAGTGCAAGGCCCGGGCGCCGAAGGGGCCGCGGCGCGCGAGAGGCGTCTGTCTCCGCATCCGGAC
Organism: Streptomyces sp. PA03-1a; assembly: GCF_033792805.1. Lineage (NCBI taxonomy): Bacteria > Bacillati > Actinomycetota > Actinomycetes > Kitasatosporales > Streptomycetaceae > Streptomyces > Streptomyces sp. PA03-1a. The sequence continues at coordinate 23,552 of NZ_JARAVO010000005.1, read as the reverse complement.
CGCGACGGCTGCATTCCATGGCGAACGCGAGGCATTCCCCTTTGCGGTGGTCTCCCTGACGGCCTCGTTCGCCGCGTCGACCAGCACGTGATCGACAGACCGCAACCGTGCGCGCCGGCACGGCGTACACGGCACCGAAACAACAGCCCACCTGCAGCGACGCCGCAACACGCAGGGAAGGAACAAGAAAGTGAACGACACCAACACCAAGCAGTCCATCGAAGATCTTGCGATCCTCGAGCAGCTCAACAACGACTACGTCCACTCCGACCAGTTCAACGACGTCCAGCGTTTCAGCGAGCTGCTCGCCGAGGACTTCGTCGTGCAGACTCCGGGTGTCACGCGCAACCGTGCCGAGTTCCTCGAATACATCGCCGAGCCGCGGCCCTTCAAGGATCTCGCTGTGCACGACGTCAAGGTCCGCATCCTCAGTGACGTTGCCCTGGTCCACGGCCGCGCCACCTACACCATGCTCGCCGACGGAGCGGCTCAGGAAGCCCTGTACACGGACACGTACCAGAAGCGTGAGGGTGGCTGGGTCTGCGTCTCGGCCTGTGCGATCGCCCCGGGCACCTGACCCGACCACCCGGTCGAGGCTGCTGGTCGCGCTCCAGGTGGGGGCCATGCGCGCAGGCACGTCACGACACGGCAATGGGCCGAGACGACGCGACCTCACTCCAGCGCTCACGCACGTCGGCACAGGTTGCGAACACCACCAGTGGAATCGGCGCCGGTGTGGCCGCCAACGCAGGCCACGCCGACGCTGTCCGTGTGCGAACAGTCCACGACCCCGTCATCCTCTCCCGCACACCCGGCCGCAGCAGACGAATAGCGCCCGAGGACTTCGGTCGGGTCGGGACCCGACTCACCGACTCATGGAAAGGCACTGCTCGATGCAGGACGTGGCACCAGTGATCAACCTGACCCGCCGGGGCAGATCGCTCCACCTGGCTTTCTCCTCTGCAGTGGTCTCCCTGGTGGCCTCGTTTGCCGCGTCGGCCGCACCGATCCCCTTGTTCAACACCTACCGGGCCGAGGACGGGTTCACCAACGCCGGCATCTCACTGGCCGTCGTCAGCAACTCCGTCGGCACCATCGCCGGACTGCTGGTGCTGGGACGACTGTCCGGTCATCTGGGCCGACGGCCCACCGCGATCGCCAGTCTCGGCCTGCTCCTGCTGGGCTGTCTGCTCCTGCTGAACGTGCACGACATCGTGACCCTGCTGTCCGGCCGGCTCCTGATGGGTGTGGGTACAGGGGTGGCCAGTAGCAGCCTCACCTCCTACATCGTCGACGCCGCACCCACCAGACCGGAATGGTTGGCCTCCGTCGCCTCCAGCCAGGGGCCCATGCTCGGCCTCACCCTCGGCGCCATCGCTTCCGGCGCCCTGGTCCAGTTCGGCCCCTGGCCACGCCACCTCATCTACCTGGTCTGCGCCGGATTCCTCGTACTGTCTGCCGCACTCATCGTCATCAGTCCGGAAACCGCGAAGCCGACGCCGGGCGCTCGGCAATCACTGCTACCCCGGGTCCGCATACCGGTCCGAGTCAGGCATCTGCTGCCTGTCGCCGCCGCGGTGTTCCTCGCGACCTGGGCGACCGGGGCCTTCTACCAGGCCTTCGTGCCCGCACTGGTCGCAGATCAGTTCCACACCCACAGCCCGCTCATCCTCGGCCTGTTGTTCGCCTTTTACATGGCCCCCAGCGTTCTCGGCGCTCCCATCGGCGGCCGGTTCACCTCCGCGGCGGCCCAGCGAATCGGCATGGTCATCTTCCTGGCCGGATGGATCGGCATCATCACAGCGATCGCCGTAGGCACACTGGCGTTGTTCATCGCCGCGACCATCATCGCCGGCACCGGTCAAGGCATCGCCATCAGCTCCGCCACCCGCGGCCTGCTGCACGGCAGCACCCTCGCCGACCGGGCACCGATCTTCAGCGCCATCTACCTCCTCTGCTACAGCGGAGCCGCCTTCCCCAGCCTCATCTCCGGCCAGCTCTCGAACGCCTTCTCACTACCGCAGATCGCCCTCGGATACGCCGTACTCGCCATCGTCGCCACCTTCTTCAGCGTCCTCGCTGCACGCGACCCGCACACCGACATGACCGGGATCAGCCGTCGTGGTGGGTGATCACGACGAACCTCGCCGCCATCCCGGCGTCACCCGGTCATGAGCAGGCAATGAGGTGGGCTCGCCGCATGACTGCGAGGGCAACCGGGAACTTGCCACCGGAAATGCGGTTTCCCACCCCTACGGGCGGTAGCGCGCCTACGCGTTGGGTGCCATGCCCCCATCGAGCGAAGCCTGTACGGTTCGTGGTCCCGACGCGATCACGGCCCGCCAGGGTCGACGTACCGGGCCGGATCCTGACAAGGTCAGGACCGGTATTCACGGCGCAGGGGAGCACAAGTGGCAGAGGTGACCGAGGGCAAGGCGCGCGGGAAGGAGGGCTCGGAAGGCATTCCTTCGGACGTTGCGCGCGATGCGCGGGTCCGGAACCACCGGCCCGGCGGCGCCGAACAGGGCCCGGAGGTGGCGCAGTTCGGCCTGGTCGCCAGAGAACCCTGATGGCGGCCGGCCGCCTGAGGCTCTTCGCCTCCCGTGTCCGTCAGCCGCTCACCAGTCCCTGGACGGTGGACGCGGGGCTGATGCTGCTCGTGCAGGCAGCCGAGACCATCCCGTTCGTCGTGCCGCGCGCGCCGTCACTGCCGCCCGCCACCTGGGCGTCGTACGGCCTCACGACGCTCGGCGTGCTGCCCCTGCTATGGCGGCGCCGGGCACCGGTGACCGCGCTCGCCGCGGTCCTTGCCGCGCAGGTGCTCTACCGGTTCACGCTCGACGGACCGGGGCAGCCCTTGCCGTACAACGCGCTGGTGGCGCTCTACACGGTCGCCGAGCTGACCCCGGCCAGGTGGCGCATCCCCGTGGCTGCGGGAACGCTTGCGCTGATCTTCCCTTCGGTGGCGCTCAACTCCGGTGAGGCCAGGGAACTGCTGTTCTCGTTGTTCCTCTTCGGCGCGGCGTACGGGTTCGGCCGCCTCACGCACACCCGGAAGGCCTACACGGCCGCTCTGGAGGACCGGGCGACTCAGCTGGAGCGGGCGAACCGCATCGAGGTGGAGCAGGCGGCAGCGGCCGAACGGGCGCGGATCGCGCGGGAGATGCATGACATCCTCTCGCACGCGGTGAGCTTGATGGTGGTGCAGGCGGAGGCCGGCCCCGTCACGGTCCGTACGGCGCCGGAGCGTGCCGAGGCGGCGTTCGAGGCCATCTCCGAGACGGGGCGGGACGCGATGACGCAGCTCCGCAGGATGCTGGGGGTGCTCAGGCAGGACACGCAGGCCCCGGAGCCAGCGTCCCGCAAACCCCTGCCCGCTCTGGCCGATCTTCCGCTGCTCGTGGAGCAGGTGGCCTCGGGCGGCCTCGCCGTGGAGTACGTGACCGTGGGTTTTCCGGGGTCCCTGCCACCGGCCACGGAAGCGACCGTCTACCGGATCGTGCAGGAGTCGCTGACCAACGTGGTCAGACATGCCTCCGCGGAATCCGCGACGGTGTGCGTGGAGCTGGGCGCCGAGTCCGTGGAGATCACGGTCACCGACGACGGCAGGGGGGCCGCTGTCGGCACCGGCGGCAGGCCGGGTGGGGGCACGGGGCACGGGCTGATCGGGCTGCGGGAGCGGGCCGCGGCGCACGGCGGGACCGTCCAGACGGGCCCGGGCCCGGACGGCACGGGGTTCCGGGTGAGAGTGCGGTTTCCGCTGGCTGATGTCTTCATGGAGGTGGACGGGTGACCATTCGGGTGGTGGTGGCCGACGACCAGGAGCTCGTACGCAGCGGCTTCGCCATGATCCTCGACGCCCAGCCCGGCATCGAGGTGGTCGCGGAGGCGGCTGACGGGGCCGAGGCGGCGGAGGCCGTGCGGCTCCACGGCGCGGACGTGGCGCTCCTGGACGTCAGGATGCCGGGCACGGACGGGATCGAGGCGTGTCGCGCCATCAGTGCGGCAACCGACTGCCGAACGATCATGCTCACCACCTTCGACTCCGACGAGTACGTGTACGAGGCGCTGCATGCGGGAGCGAGCGGCTTCCTCCTCAAGGACGTCAGGCGCGACGATCTGGTCCACGCGGTGCGGGTGGTGGCCGAGGGCGATTCCCTGCTCGCCCCCACGGTGGCGCGCCGGCTGGTCGAGGAGTACAGGAGCCGGCCCCGGCCGGCCAGGGCGCCTGCGTCGGACCGGCTCGACGCGCTGACCGCACGCGAGCGCGAGACCCTGCTGCACCTCGCCCGGGGACTGTCCAACGCCGAGATCGCGGCCGCGCTGACGGTCAGCGAGCACACCGTGAAGACCCATGTCGGCAACGTGCTGGCGAAGCTCGGACTCAGGGACCGCATCCAGGCGGTCATCTGCGCGTACGAGACCGGACTGGTGACTGCGGGGGGACCGGCCGGCGCCGGTCTCCCGGTGCGTGATCCCTCTCCCGGAGGAGGCGGGCCCGCCGGCTCCGCCGCGGGGGCGAGTCGACGTCCGCACCAAGACCGCTCGCCCGGGCGATCCGCTCGGGGGCTGTGATCAACAGGATGGCAGGCAACGGTTCGCGCCGTTTCCCGTCGTCAGGAGATCACAAGATGAATGCCCGTGCCCGTACCGCCCTGCCCGCTCTCCTCGCCCTGACTGCCGTGGCCTTCCCGGCGGCCCAGGCGGCTGTGGCCACTCCGCCCCCGTCGCCGTCCTCGTGTACTTCCGCCGCGCACACGGGCGGGCTCGACACCGAGGCGTTGTGCACGGCGCTCGGCTCCCTGCCCGACTCCGACACCACCGCCGCGCTCGTACGCGTCGGCGGCACGGACGGTACGTGGCGCGGCAGCGCGGGCGTGCACGACCTGGACAGCGGACGCCCAGCCGATCCGCAAGGCCGTTTCCGGGCCGGCTCGGTGACCAAAGTGTTCACGGCAGCGGTGGTCCTGCAGCTCGCCGCCGCGCGGGAGGTGGACCTGAGCGCGCCCGCACGCCGCTACCTGCCGGAACTGATCCCCGCGGCGTACAGGCACGTCACCGTGCGGCAGCTGCTCAACCACACGAGCGGCATCCCGGCGGCCGACATGCCGGGCGACACCCTCGAGGAGGCCTACGCCCACCGGTTCGATCTCTACTCGCCCGAGGACATGGTGGAGAACGCGACCGCGAAGCCGACCGAGTTCGCGCCCGGCACCCAGCAGCACTACCTCAACATCAACTACACCGTGCTCGGTCTGCTGATCGAGAGGATCACCGGACGTGCCTACGAAGAGGAGGTCGGCCGGCGCATTCTGAGGCCGCTGCGGCTTCAGAACACCTTCTACCCCGGCACCGACCCGCGCATCGAAGGACCCCACAACCACGGCTACCAGGCCTTTCCGCGCCCCGACGGCTCGACCGAGCTCCGCGACGTGACGGTGTGGGGCCAGACGCAGGGCTACGCGGCGGGCGACATCATCTCCACCACCGCCGACTTGGAACGGTTCCAACGGGCGCTGTTCACAGGTCGTGTGGTGCCTCGGCCGCAGCTGGAGGAGATGTTCACCCTGCCCGAGGCGCCGGTGCGTGAGTACGGCTCGGGCGCCCCGGCCTCCTACAGCGCAGGGCTGTCCAAGATCAATCTCGGCGACCGCGAGGTGTGGGGCAAGACGGGCAGCCGGTACGGCTACACCAGCGTCATCGCCGCCACCCGCGACCTGTCCCGCACGATGGTGATGAACGTCGGTGCCACGGACGCGAAGGGCGAGGACATGAACTCCACCGAACTGGCCTTGATAGTGGCTGCGTTCGGGGCTCCGTCCGCCTGAGCCCGGTGGCGCTCCGCGCCCCGGAGTCATCGCGATCGTGCCTGCGCAGGACACCCGGGCATACCCTGCCTCGACGGTCATCACCTACGGGGCCGGCCCGTGCCAGGTCCTCGACCTGGCACGGGCCGCGGTAGCGTCCGGAGGCGGCCGGGCGGCCGTCTGCTTCCCACCATTGGACGCCCGCCACGTGCGCGCCCACGCCCTGCCGGGAACGCTGTCGCGGTCGGTCGGCCTCGGCGCGACGCTGCCACACGCCCTCACCGCCCCGGCCGGCCACCGGCCTGCGGACCGCGCATCACGGTCCTGGCCCGCGGCCGCATCCAAGCCGCACGATCGACTCCGCCACGACCCTGTACCTCAGCGGTGCACCGGGCCTCCGCCGCGGCGCCTCTGCTCGAAGCGACGATGTCGTCCGACCGGTGCTCCCAGCGGACGTCTACCTGGCGGCAGGTGCGGGGCACACGACGAACCGGCCCCATCACGCCTTCTAGCGGCGTGTCGGGGCCGGTTCCGGTTCGGGTCGCCGCCACCCCTACGGGCGGGTGCCGGCGTCAGCTACGGGGTCAGCGGTGGCACTCGTGATGGGCGGGGCGCCAGACGCGGGTCCACTTGCCGGGGTGCCAGCGGTGGTGCCGGTCCCGGAACCCCGGGTGCCACTGCCGTGCCCAGTGGCCCGCCACCTTCGCGCAGTGGTGCGACGCTTTCGGCGGCCGGTGGTCCTGCGGGGCGGCCGACGCGGTGCCGACCGTGCCGACGAGCGCGCCCGCGGCCAGGGCCACCGTTGCCGCGCCCAGGGCCGCGGCCCTCTTCAACCCGTTGATCATGTTCAGGCCTTTCCGTACGAACGGGGGCTGACGGCCCCGGGACTGCCCGGACCGTTCGGCCGGGCATGCGCTGATCCTCGCCCTCCGGCGTCGCCAAAACACCGCAGAACACTGCTTCTCACGAAATGCAATTCAATTTCTCATCGGGCTTAAATAGTCATATATTCGCGTAGTTATTCGTGTGTTGCCGCCCCGGACATGCAGCGCTGCTCCCGGGTCACGGCGCAGGTGCCCCACCTTGATGCGATCGGTCGGCGTCGAGAACCACACGAACCGGGCTTCGGAGTCCCAGCTGTCCAGCGTCTGACAGTGCGGGCGTGCCGAACTGCTGCTTGCCGAGCAGCGCGGAGATTACGGAATCGCTCGTCAACGATCTCCAGGGAGGGCGGCTCAACGGCGGCCGCGCGCAACACCGTGCGCCACTATGCGATCATGCATCGGCCCCTCGCTCCAGGGGTGAGACCCGGCCGCTCGCCGAGCACTACGTGAGGGAATCGCCATGAGGCGAACGATCGCTACTGGTGTCGCCCTCGTGGCGATCGCAGGCGCTGGTGGGTGTACCGAAACCGCCACGTACACCGAAGGCAAGGCAGCGCCGTCGGTGCCGGCTCGGACCATGGGTCCGAGGGCTTGCGTCAACGGAACGTACCAGTGGTTCAACGTCGAGCGGCCTGTTCGGCTCTCCGCCCTCTCCGAGGTGGAGACCTTCGGCAAGGGCGGCGGCACGTTCACGAAGGCACCCAAGCACCGGGTCTCGTGGCCCGAGACATCCGTATTGGCGAGCGGTCCAGCCTTGCCGTCGCGTGACGTGCTGTTTTCCCTTGCGCAATTGGTAGGCGAGGCCCAGGAGGATGACACTTCCGCCGACATGCCTTTCACCGAGGTCGGCAGAAGACCGGGCGATCCCAATCTGAGCCGGGCCGTCTCGACGCCCGGGGCAGGCCGATTTGTGTTGTACAACGAGACACGCGTCGTCGAGGCGGACTTCCGGTACACGTGCCCAGGCACGAAAACCGTGACCATCGGGCATGCGAAGAGCTGGACGGCGGAGGCTTCGGGCACCCTTGAGTGCGGCACCCGGACCGGTCCCGGCAGCGAAGCCGACCTGGCCGTTGCACGAGAAGCCGCCCGACTTTCATGCGGCCCCAAGTCGATCGCCGCGCAGGGCACGCCGACCTCCGGGCAGTGACTACCTGCGGCCCGTTCGATTCCGCCGAGGTTGTACGTGCAGTTGGAGTCACGCGTGCGTGGGCTCACCCGATGAGGGGCGGGCCCCGTGCGGCAGGTCACGCAGCTGATCTCCCAACCCACGAAGCGGGCCAGGCAACTGTCCACAGGTGGCGACCTTTGGCCGGCCCCGGTGAGGTGGTCTCACCTGTGAAGGCCCCGGCGACAAGCGCCGTCACGGCGGGTTGGCCGCTGCCCGGCAGGCCCCGGTGGCGGCGCCGCCCGGTACGCCGGCCCCGGTCAGGCCGCTCACACAGCCCTTCAGGTCACCGTGTACCCCCAGGGTGCACGCCGTTGTGACGGCGTCGGAAACCTCGACGCCCGTTTGCCGGACCATGTTCGTGCAGGACGGGATGTCCGCGTGGGCGGCGGGGACGGGGAAAGCCGCGCCGCCGAGTGCGACGGTCAGACCGGTGAGGACACTGGCGATTCGGATCGACGTGCGCATGGGAGGCACCTGCTCTCCGGGGCCGGTCGGGAACTCAAGGCGCCGAGCAGCGGACACGACCGGTGCATGACCGTGGAAGCGGGCCTCGCAGCGGTCGGCTCGGCAGACCACCCCTTTTTCCGACACTAGAGCAGCGCGCCACCGTGCGCACTCCGGCTCAGCGCCGCTGGCATCCTCTGGCCACGTGGTCCCTCCGCAGACCACTCGTCTTCACCCTGCGAACCAACCCTGCCGCACAGGATCAGCGATCGTCTCTTCAGAGATGCATCAACGCATCCACCCCAGGCAACCAGGGGCTCAGGCACAATTGGAGTCGTGCCGACACCTCCTGACCCCGCTGTCCTGTACCCCGACGTCGCGGCCTGTGGCAGCCTTGCCGCAGCGCTCCGGACCGCGGCGGAAGGTCGCCTCGACGCCGTTCCGGTCCGGTCCTCGGACCTGGTCCATGCGGTTGTGCCCAGCACCTTGCCGCATCGCGAACCGCTGAAGATCAGTGCTTGGTCGTACGAACGAGTCTGGTCGATCCGGGGCACGGAACCGTTCCAGAGCCTGGCCCTCATCGACGGTAGGACAGACGACCTGGCAGAAATCGCCAGTGCCGCCCTGGCGTGGCACGACGGGGCGTCCCTGAACGACATCCGCCGAGCGGCACCCTTCGTGCATGTGACCGGACGATTTGAGGTGCCGGACCACGATCCCGCACGGCTGACGGAATCCGAGTGGCAGAGCCTGCGCCTGGAGGCGGCCGAAATGGAGTACGACTGGCACGAGACGTACCAGGCCCTGATCGAGGCCGCGTACGCCGAGCCGGTCCTGCGCGCCCTCTACCCGTTCACCAGCCACTGGGCGCTGCGCTTCTCGACCACAACCCGCCCGCGCCTGACCGTCGTCGGACCGTACCTGGCCGCGAAAAGCGATGGCACGTACGGAGCGGGCGGGAGCATCGCCAACGAGGACCTCGGCGTCTTCACCACGGCGAAGGAGGCTGTGGCACTGGCCGTGCACCATCTGCCTTCCGGCCTGGCGCCAGTCGCGCTGGGCGGATGAACCTAGCCGCGGTGCTGGAACGCGACCACCGTCTCATCCGCACCGCACAGGCGGCCCCTCGCCGACAAGGGCTTCGCGGGCCGGGAGTTCGAGGCGATGCTCACCGAGCGTTTCGACGTCCACCGGGTCCTACCCGACCGCAAGGAGGAGGCCGCCGGCATGGACGTCGTGCCCGTGTGCCGCCAGTGGATCGAGGCCGTCTCCGACCCCTTCAGGTCGGCTCAGTCCGGAACAACACGGTGGCAGAACCCTGGCCGGATTCTTCGCACGCACCGGGCAACGCCCCCTCGCCCCGCAGCCGGCATCCGGCACAACCGGAGTGGCGACGCCAAGAACCAACGATCCCTGACCGCCCACGACCACTGAGAACAGCGGACCCAGTCGTCTAGGCTGTCGCCGTGCTCCTGATCCACGACGGGGAAGCCGCCCCCGACGCGCCCGTCCTTCGTACCGGCGGAGTCCCGCTCGTCCCGGAGGGCTTCGTGTGGCCGACCTGCCGGAACTGTGCCGGGGCGCTGCAGTTCCTCGCGCACCTGCCCGTCGACGGCGGGGCGGTCGCCGTCTTCTTCTGCCAGAACGACCCGGGCATGTGCGACGACTGGGACGCCGCCGCGGGTGGCAACCGCGCCTACCTGTTCACCGGCCCGCTCGGTCCGGCCGCCGTCCCCGCCGAGGGCGAGACGCTGCTCGGCGCCGTCACCGCGCTGCGCCCGCAGCCCGTCGACGTCGCCACGACGGCGCCCGTCCTCGGACGGCTGGGCGGCGAGCCGGACTGGCTGCAGAACGACGAGACGCCGTCCTGCCCTTCCTGCGCCGCGCCCATGGCGTTCGTGGCGGAACTGGAGGAAGGCCACGACCACGCCACCTCCGCGAACTTCGGTGGTGGTGGCCTGGGTTACACCTTCGTCTGCCGGCCCTGCGAGCGGGCCGCGTTCCTCTGGCAGCGCTGACCGCGTCCCCGCCGCCACTCTAGGCATCCTCGTGTGCCTCTCGTGGTGACCGTCCCGGCCCGTGGAGTTCGTAACGCGATCTTGAGTGTTGGGAGGGGTGTCAGGAGCCCGTGCGCCGTGGTCTCGGATGCGGGCGTGTTTCGTCGGTCTTGCCGAGCCAGCGGCGATGCAGATCGCGCCAACGCCCCGGGGGACCGCGCCCGGGGGCCGCCCGGAATGGGAGGGGCACGCTGCCATCCGCGCGATGTCGGAAGGTGCGCAGAGGTGCCGTGGCGTGCATGGATGAGGCTTTGACAATTGCCGCAGGCACCAATGCGAACGCAGAGATTTCTGCTGGTCATCGCCGTGTTTTTACGGCAGTTGAGGCATCAATCATGCGCCATTAGGCCATAAGTGGACACCGCACGCATCGCTCGATACGGTCGAAACACAGGCGCCACAATTGCAGCTGTAATCCAATTACGCACGCGAGGAAGTTGGCGTCGCAAGCCGGAAGCCACCGGCCCTCATGGTGCCCAGCGCATCGCGGTGTGGATACCGCTCCCGGGATGTGTCCTGGCCAGGTTCAGGCGCCATGCGCACGTAATGTCTTGAAGAAAGAGGATAGCTATGCGCGCGAAGCGAAGCATCGCGATCATGGCGAGCCCCGTCGCCGCGGCAGCACTGGCGTTCTCGCCCGCGCTGATGACGCAGGCGGCGGCCGACACCACAAACATCTCGGCAACGACTACCTCGCGAGCCGCGCACCTTCCTGCGGACGATGCCTCCGAGGGCAAGACGAAGGGTGCGAAGGACGGCAAGCGCGACGGACTCAACTTCAAGTGCGACTACCGGCACTCGTACGCTCCGGCAAAGGCCACGGAGGACTACAAGGACGCGTACGACCTGGCATACCGCTCCAGCTACGACAACTACTGTCGTGGTGAGGCGGCTCCCAATACGCCTGCAGGCGCCAACGACGCCTCCGAGGGCAAGACGAAGGGTGCGAAGGACGGCAAGCGCGACGCCCTCACCCTCAAGTGCGACTACCGGCACTCGTACGCTCCGGCAAAGGCCACGGAAGACTACAAGGACGCGTACGACCTCGCATACCGCACCAGCTACGACAACTACTGCTAGGTGCCCGGGTCGGTGACAGGCAAGCAGACCGATGACTGTGACCAGTGTGGGCCGGTCACGGCCATCGGGCCGGCCCCGACAGGATGAAGTTCCGGTGCCTGCACACAGGGCCGCTGCACGGGCCAGCGCCCCGACGATGGCTTTGCGGCGGCGGTGGACGGCGACCCGACTGGCCGGTGTCGGTGCAGAACGTGGCGGCATATGATCGCCCGGAGAATGAGGCCGTCTTACTCCGTCGGGGCGCATGGCCATCCGCTCCTGCCCTCATACTCCGTCCTTGGTCCATGGAGGATGTGGCCCCGTCAGGGCCATGCCCGGCTGACCGACCCGCGCGGGGACCTGCAAGGACGCGGCGGTGAGTTACGACCTGGCGGTGTGGGAAGGCGCGCGCCCGCTCGATGACGATGACGCGGGCGCGATCTACGACGAGCTCTACGGGCGCTACTTGGAATCGGAGGACGCGGTCGTACCACCGTCGCCACGCATATCGATGCCTACGTCGAGGCGCTCGTCGAGCGATACCCCGATGACATGCCACGAAGCCCGTGGGCGTCACCACCGGTCGTCAACGAAGCCTCGGGCCCGATCCTGTACCTGGTCATGACGTACAGCAGGGCCGAGGAAGTGTCCTCATACGCCGCTGCGCTGGCGCGCGAACATGGACTGATCTTCGATCCCCAAGCAGAGACCCTACGGCACTGAACAGCCTCGCCCGGACGGTGGCCGGGGGAGACGAGGAAGCCCCCTGACACCTTTCCGGACGCCCTGCTGCAGGCCGCGGCCAAGAACTCCGCAACCGCCAACCACGTCGTGGTCTGCCTGGACCGCAAGCCACTGGCCCTGCTCCGGCGCGGGTCGGCCCTCATCAAGCGGCTCGAGCCCCCAACGCTGGGAGTGTCCGCCCCGCTCCACGAGACGCTGATCCGGACACTGGATGCGCCGGGCCGTGCCGGCGCGCGAACCGGAGCGCACCGATCAGGCGCCGGCAGCGCGACGTGAGCCCACGCCGGCCGAACTCGCCGCACAGCGAACGCAGTCCTGCGGTGGGACTGTCAGGGGGTGTGGTGTTCGAGCCAGGGGACGATGTGGTTGACGTAGCTGTCGACGTTGGACAGAGGTTTGCCCGGCAGGACGGCGATCAGGTGCTCGATGCCGAAGGTCTGGTCCCAGATGCGGGCGCGTTGGTAGGTGGCGTGGTCGACGGCGTTGCGGATGGTGTCCCAGCCGTGCCAGGCCATGCAGGCGGCGTCGATGGCGGGGTCGAAGGGCAGGGCGAGGTCCCAGTCCAGGACGCCGATGAGTTTGCCGTCGGGGCTCCAGTGGACGTTGGAGCCGGCGAGGTCGCCGTGGACGAGCGCGTCGGGTACGGGGTCCAGGGCGATCGCGTCGTCGAGGCGGCGCCGGCCTTCCTCGCGCCACCGCGCGGGCAGGCGGGGGATGACGTCCTCGGCCAGGATGCCGGCCCAGCCCCGTGTGGGGATTGGGTCCTGGGCGGCGGCCAGGGCCTGGCGGAGGTCCACTGTGAGGGGGACTTCCCGCAGGGCCCGCAGGAGTTCCCCGATCTGCTCCGGGTCCCCTCCATCCTCAGGCAGTGCGACGCCGTCGATCCAGGACACGGCAACGGCGGCACGGCCGTCGAAGACCGCGACCGGCGTGAGCGGCTCCGGTACGGCGAAGGGCAGACCGGCGGCGCCGATCGCCCGTAGCAGTTCCATCCGGCGGGGCAGCGCCTCCGCTGCCGACGGACGCTTGCTGATCCGCACGGCCGCGATGCCCGGCAGCAGCACGACATGATGGACATTGCCATCGGCAGCCAGACGCACCCGATCCAGGGGAGCGCCCGGCAGCAGCGCATCGACAATCTCCAGCAAGTCCGCGGGTACTTCGCTGCCCATGATCAATGCTTTCCCGTGTCGCCGAGGCCCGGCCCCTGTCCCGTCGTCATGAAGGCTAGTCACTCACTTGCGTACAGCTGACCTGCGTCGAATGCCGCGGGGGGAAGGGGGATGAGCCGGGTCGACCTCGGTGCCCCGCAGGGGCCAGGATGAACTCTCACGGTGGCGGTTACCGGCACAGTCGATTCGGTACCGCCTGCGTACGGGTTGGCTTCGCCTCCTGGCTCCGCCCTCCCAGGACAGCCGTACAAAGCACCAGCGTCTGTCGGCCGGCCTGCAAGAGTGCTCAGACGAGCGTCTTGAGCACGTGGCTGTAGCCATCCTCGACAGCGAGCCGCTTCCCACTCGGGAACACGATCAGTTCCAGGGCGTGCTGCTGCGCGGACGCCCCGGACCGTGGCCCGGCGTCACGGTCCCTACCGGCGGTGCGGGGCTCAGGTGGTCACCGGGCTGGTTCACCGTGCCCGGGGCCTGCGCGAGTCCGCCGGCCCACAGCTGGTCGACACGCGAGCGCTCGGTGGCGTCCGGGTAGCGGTTGGTGCAGGACGGGCCGGGGCCGCCGCCCGACATCAGCTCACTGCACGGACCGCTGTAGTTGTCCGGCAGGCCCAGCACGTGCCCGGTCTCGTGGGTGACGACGCGGATCGAGTCGTCCTGCTGGTTCTGGGTGTAGTCGAGGAAGATGTAGCCGCTTCCGTGGCCGTTGGTGGAGGCGTAGGACCCGCGTGAGTCGTTGCCCTCGTAGTAGGAGAAGTCGGCACCGCTCGACGCCTCTTGGAGCTTGACGTTGGACTCGGAGCTGTTCCAGATCGAGGCCGCGCTCGCTATCTGCGAACGGAAGGTCGGTGCCTTGGAGGCGTCGTAGTAGACGGTCACCGCCTGCGCGTTGGGCTGGGCGGCGCGCTTCTCGGCGACCGACTTGAGCACAGCCTTGAAGAACACCGTGTTGTTCGTGGCCTCCGCAACCGACCCGTCGTACCGCGCCACGGAGGTACCTGCGGAAGCGGACGGGGCGGCTGCCGTCTGGGCGCTCGCCGGCACCGCCACGCCCAGCGCGCTGGAGGCCAGACCCAGGCCGAGAGCGAGGGCGAGGAGCCTCGCGGAGGTGCGGGACGACTTCATGTGAGGGCTCCTTCTCACTCGGTGACGCCGAGCGCCCGGTGCGCGGTCGACTCCGCGTGAACACCGGTTCCGAACTGCAGCGACGTCCTGTGGGGGGTCATTGTTAGAACGGCTCGACAGGGAGCGCAAAGGGTCCCGCCACTACGTCGCCTCGTAGGTCCCAGGACCTCGCCGGGGGGAGTGCGCGGGTCTGCAGTCCGCACATGGCGGCGCGAGAGAAAGCTGTCGCGACGTCAGAAGCCTTGCACCGCGGGGCAGCGGGCGTGCGGGTCGGCCGGGCGGAACTCCGGGACGTGCGGCGGGATCCGCATTCCGGCAAATAGGGACAAACCCTCAGGTATCCGCCACGCCGCGTCTACTAAGTGCGCCAGTTGGTCGGCGGAGCGCTGTGACCGACATCATAAAATATGGGCTTCCGTCTGTTTCACGCCCCACTGGCCCCGAGTCGCTCCCAGGGAGTCGCCCTCGGTGCTGGGCGGCATCCCTCACCGCTGAGCCGCCGCCGCTCAGTCCTGATCAGGATGGAAGCCGGGCCCGCCGTACAGCGGCGGCGCCGCCGGCGACCGGTGGGCATCGACCGGCGTCCCGGTCGACCACGAGGCGATGGGCCGCGGTCTGGGCAGTTGGTGCACTTCTGGGTGGACACGTACGAATATCGAGCCGCGAATTGAGTCGCCGACCCCCGCGACGGCCTCCATGACCGCGTGATGTCGCTGCTCGA
This sequence comes from Streptomyces sp. PA03-1a, assembly GCF_033792805.1. Taxonomy (NCBI): domain Bacteria; kingdom Bacillati; phylum Actinomycetota; class Actinomycetes; order Kitasatosporales; family Streptomycetaceae; genus Streptomyces; species Streptomyces sp. PA03-1a. The sequence goes on along the minus strand of NZ_JARAVO010000005.1, from coordinate 8,371 downwards.
CCGCGCTCAACTCCACCGGCATGGCCCCGGCCCTGCCTGCGCACGCCTGTCAGACGCGCACAGCCAAGCCAGGCAAGCGGTGTCGGCGGCGGCCAGCTCAGTGGCCGGTGACGGCGTTCACCGTCAGGGCGACGATCCCCGTGGCGCCCATGAAGGCCCAGAAGGCTCCGAAGGCACGGGCGAAGCCGCGTGGGAGGACATCGTTGGGCCTGCCGTCGAGCAGGATGCTCCAGAAGTCCAGGAACCTGTGGACTGAATCGCGGTAGTCCGCCGCCAACACTGCGCCCGCGATGAACATGATCGCGAAGACGACAACCGCGCCCATGATCCTCCTCCAGGGAAGTCCGTGGGGCGAGGCCGCAGAGCCAAGGCCCCGACTCGATTTCCGGCCTGATGGTTGGGCGTAGGGCGTCAGATGTCAACTGCACTTAGGCAGAGATCACGTGCTTGCCGTCGTGGCTGTGGACATGTGGGCCAGCGTCGTCTATTGCGTCCAGGAGCCGGATCGATAAGAGCCGGGAAATGCGCTGTGCGACTTCTTCGGGCGTGAGCCAGTCGAACGCGCCGGACTTCCCGGAGGTGCGCGATGTCGTCCGGTGTGAGCCGGTCGATGGTGTCCTTCGACCCTCCCGGCCACACGTTGGCACCGGGGTCCGTGACCTGGTGGGAATTCCGTCACGTCATCGAGCCACTACATTCCGATGGCTGGTTCGTCGTGGCTCCCGATTATCGGGGGTCAGCGGATCGTCGAAGCCTGAGAGCGAGTGGGACAAACAAACAATGGCGGGTGACATCAAAGCGTTGCTCGACCATCTCGGTGCGAGAAGCCCCATCACCCTTGTCCGTCACGACCCGGAATGTCGGTCGGCTACGCCTACGCCACCCTCTACCCCCGTCACGTCAAGCGCCTCGTGCTCGTGGAGGCTCCGATACCGGGCACCGAAGCCGAGACGCTCATCGCCAGCAGCGAGTTTCCCATACCTACGCAACGATGACATCTCAATATCGACGCGGAGCTTTACGTCGCCGACTGCATTGCTCCGGGAGCCATGCAGTCGGGCCTCAAGCCTTATCGGACTTTCGAGAAGGACGCAGACGGCAATCGGCGCATCCTCTCAGAAAAGGGCAAGCTCAAAATGCCCGTGCTCGGACTCGGAGCCGCTTCTGCAGCGCCTGCATGAATTTATTTGAGAAACGCCAGCTACTGATTCGACGGAATTCGTAGGCCGCACGTAAGGGGCGGCCACTCGCCGATCGGAGGTTCCTTCTCGGCCGATCGGGGGGAACCGCTCCTTTCACGGTTCCTGCCGCGGCTGAGGGCTCTGTGGCGTCAGGCCGGGGGCGGAGTGGGGCGAATCGGCCTGTGATCAGGGGCGGGTGCGTTCCAGGACTCGAGCAGGCGCAGTGCCTGTTCGGTTGGTGAGCCCGGTTCCACGTTGTAGACGTACAGGGTCTGTTCCGCGTCCCCGGGGACTGGGAAGGACTCGAAGACGAAGTGCAGGTCACCGACGACGGGGTGATGATGAGCCCTGGCGCCGTGGGTGCAACGCAGCACCCGGTGATCGTTCCACCAGGTCGTGAACTCAGGAGACCGCAGCATGAGTTCGCCCACCAGGTCGGCCAGTTGCCGGTCATGGGGCCGGCGCCCGGCCTCGAGGCGGAGTATGCCCACGGTTTCGGCAGCGATGCGTTCCCAGCCGCCGACGGTCTGCCGGGCGGAGGGGTCCAGCAGGTAGTAGCGAGCCAGGTTCCGCGCCGGTACGGGCAGGGCGTCGAAATCGGTGAGGACGGCTCGCGCCAGTCGGTTCGATGCCAGGACGTCGGTCCGCCGACCCAGGACGTACGCCGGCACGTGCTGCAGCGTCTCCAGCATCAGGAGCAGACCCGGGCGGATCCGCTGCGGGCCGGTGGGGGCGCGACGAGTGGCCGCGCTCGGCCGGGCCAGCAGATCCTTCAGGTGTTCCCTCTCGGTCGCGTCCAGGTGCAGGGCCCCGCCCAAGGCCTCAAGGACCTCCGGTGACGGGTTCCCGGCTCGACCCTGTTCGAGCCGTATGTAGTACTCGGTGCTCACCCCGGCGAGTCGGGCGACCTCCTCCCGACGCAGTCCCGGAACCCGGCGTGTGCGGCCGTCCTCGGGCACCCCTGCCTGGTCAGGGGTCAATCGGCTGCGCCGGGTACGCAGGAAGTCGGCGAGCTCGCTTCGCGTGTCCATACACCCAGTGTGGCGCCCTGTGTGTGCCGGATACCCGGTTTGGGTGGTCCTGTCGGTACCAGCCTCGGCAGGGTGCCGCACGCGGTCCTGGCAGGGGGTCTGGTGGTGGTGTGCTGGATGAGCGGCCCGGATGAGCGACCGCCCCCCCCCGAAGGTTCCACGGAAGGTAATCCCTCAATGACCTCGCAGACCTCTGTTACTCCGCTCGTCGGCCGAGTGGCCGTCGTCACAGGCGCCTCCAGCGGTATCGGCGAAGCGTCCGCTGAACACCTGGCATCGCTGGGAGCCAAGGTCGCCGTGCTGGCCCGGCGCGGGGATCGGCTCGCCGAGCTGGTCTCCCGCATCGAAAAGAACGGCGGCACCGCACTGGCGATCGCCACGGACGTGACCGACGCCCAGGCCGTGGGTGCCGCCGCCGACCAGGTCAAGAACGACCTCGGTGGCGCGGATCTGCTGTTCAACAACGCCGGCGTCATGCTGCCCGCGCCCGTCGAGGAGCTGCGCGCCGACCAGTGGCAGCGCCAGATCGACCTGAACATCTCCGGACTGATGAACGTCATCGGCGCGTTCACGCCGCAGCTGGTCGAGGCGGCCACCGAGCGCGGCGTCGCCGACCTGATCAACACCTCGTCGAGCGCCGCACAGAACCTCTACCCGACCTTCGCCGTCTACGCCGGCACCAAGGCGTTCGTCTCGCACCTGTCGAAGCACCTCCGGGTGGAGCTGGGCCCGAAGCGTGTGCGGGTTTCCGCAATCGAGCCCGGGATCGTGGGCACGGAGCTGCAGGAGCACGTCACTGACCCCGGCGCCAGCGCGTGGCTGGAGGGGTCGAAGGAGACCATGGACTGGCTCCAGTCGGACGACATCGCGCAGACGGTTGGCTTCATCGCCTCCATGCCGCTGAGGGTCAATCTCCCGCAGGTCTTCATCATGCCGACGGCCCAGCCCAGCTGACATCAGGCCGGTCACGTCGACGCTGCGCAGGACGGGTACGGACACCACACCAGTGAGACCTGCTACGCACTGCCGGCTGGGTCGTTCCCGGATGGCGACCGCCCCTTCACCGTCCGGGCCGGCAACCTGATGCACGTACATGGCATCCGGTACGGGATGGCCAACCGGGGGCATCGATGCGCGCTGTGGCCGCCCTTGCACCCGGCCCGCCAGCCGAGCGGTTCATGACCTCGGGCCGGGACGCACACCGGGCGTGCCGCCGTCCCCGACGCCGGAGGAGAGCACGCACCGCCGTCGCCGAGGTACTGGCCGCGTTTGACCTCGTACCGTTCCCCGACCTGGAGAAATGAACGGGGGCGGGAATCGAACGAAACCTCCAACCGCTGGACATGATGTGAAGAAAATCGGATTCCTCTCCTTCGGCCACTGGTCGCCCAGCGAGCATTCCCGGGCCCGGTCGGCCGCGGATGTCCTGCACCAGTCGATCGATCTCGCGGTCGCCGCCGAGGAGCTCGGCGTGGACGGTGCGTACTTCCGCGTGCACCACTTCGCCCGGCAGGCGGCCAGCCCGTTCCCGCTGCTCGCGGCGATCGGCGCGCGGACCTCGAAGATCGAGATCGGCACCGGCGTGATCGACATGCGCTACGAGAACCCGCTGTACATGGCCGAGGACGCGGGCGCCGCCGACCTCATATCGGCCGGTCGGCTGCAACTGGGCATCAGCCGCGGCTCACCGGAACAGGTGGTGGAGGGTTGGCGCCTGTTCGGCTACCACCCCACGCCGGGCGAGTCGGACGCCGACATGGCCCGCCGGCACACCGAGGCGTTCCTCACGGTCCTCGGCGGCGAGGGTTTCGCCACCCCCAACCCGCGCCCGATGTTCCCCAACCCGCCCGGGCTGCTGCGGATCGAACCGCACTCCGAGGGGCTGCGCGACCGGATCTGGTGGGGCTCGGCATCGAACGCGACCGCCGTCTGGGCCGCCGAGCTGGGGATGAACCTGCAGAGCTCGACGCTGAAGAACGACGAGACGGGCGAGCCGCTGCACGTCCAGCAGCGCAAGCAGATCGAGGCGTACCGCGAGGCGTACCGGAAGGCGGGCCACACCCGGGAGCCCCGGGTGTCGGTCAGCCGCAGCATCTTCGCCCTGACCAACGACCTCGACCGGGCCTACTTCGGCCGCGACCGCGGTTCCCGGGACCAGGTCGGCATGATCGACGACACGACCCGGGCCGTCTTCGGGCGCTCCTACGCCGCGGAGCCGGAGGAACTGGTGAAGCTGCTGCGGGACGACGAGGCGATCCAGGCCGCGGACACCCTGCTGCTGACCATCCCGAACCAGCTCGGGGTCGACTACAACGCCCATGTGCTGGACAGCATCCTCACCCACGTGGCACCGGAACTCGGCTGGCGCTGAGCATCGTTCGATGGGGCGGTCCGAATCGACGGGCCGCCCCGTCCGGCACCCCTCACCTCTATCCGCATGGGGGCGAGCGTCTCGTGCTCATGGAGGCCCCGATCCCGGGTGCCGAAGCGTAGGGGAGCACTCTGGCGACGACCACCACGGCGCGGCTGACGACCTCTTGGGCCAGGAGCGGATCGTCCTTCTGGAACGGTGTCGGATTCTCGGTGCGGACGAACGAGGCCAGCCCCGGCGGTACGCGCCGCGCACGGATGGGCACGACCATCACCGAGAGGATCCCGGTCTCCCGGACCCTTTGCGCCATCTCCGGCGTCTGACGACCCATGAGCCCGCAGAGGTGTCCGGTTTCGGTACGAGCCGGGACTCGCCGGTCGGGCGGACCGATGCCACGCCGGCCCGCTGAAGAACGGGGAAGCGTTCGCCGATCGAGCCGATGCACGCCGGGGGCCCCTGGCCCAATGGAACCGAGTGCTCCAGGTTCACGGCTACGAAGTCGGCGAGGGGCACGGCAAGATCGGCTAGTTCTTGACCGGTCTGCATCAGATCCAGGGTGCTGCCCAAACGCGTGCCCGCCCCACCGAGAACCGCCAGGCGCTCCCGCTCCCGCCGGCTCTCGGTGAGATCGGCGTTGATGGTGCAGACCCCCAGCGTTCAGCCATCGGGGCGCCATGGGAGACGGGAGAACGAAACCGCATAGTGCTGCCGTTCCTCAGCGCGTGGCACGTTCCGCGAGCTTCTTGTAGCAGGTCAGGGCGGGCGGTCATGGCCAGGCCTCGGCTCTGCCAGTCGTCGCGGACCACGTACGGGATCTTGAGACCACGAGCAGCCCATGGCAGGCTCATGCCGCATGATCGATGAATTCGCGAAAGACAACCTGTTCGGGAGACTACGGCGGGACCGCAAGGCGCTTCTCTGGAAACTCGACGGCTTGTCCGAATACGACGCCCGCCGACCTTTGACAGCGACCGGGACCAACCTCCTCGGCCTGGTCAAACACGTGGCCACCGTCGAGGCCAGGTACTTTGGCGAGGTATTCGACCGCCCTTCCCCGGAACCGCTGCCCCGGTGGCAGGACTCCAACGGCAGCGATCTGTGGGCGACCGAGGACGAGACCCGCGATCAGATCATCGGGTTCTACCGGCGCACGTGGGAACACTCGGACGCGACGATCAACGAGCTTCCCCTCGACGCCCCCGGCCACGTGCCGTGGTGGCCGGAGCCTTATGCCGACACGAACCTGTTCGCCATCATGGTCCACGTCCTCGGCGAGTCCATCCGGCATGCCGGGCACGCCGATATCCTGCGCGAGGGCCTCGACGGCCGGACCGGGTTGCGCGCCGAACACGAGCAGCAGATCGACGAGGAAGCCCGTGCAGCCCACTGCGCGAAGATCGAGCAGGCCGCCAGGTCGGCCGCACCAGTCAAGGCTTAGAGGTTGTCTCACGTGACGTGATGTTCGTGCGGTGCGATGCCGGTCGTGGGCGCTGATCCATCGAAGCGTCTGGTTCCTGATGAACTCTGTGAGCCGCCCACCCCGTTGCTGCCGTCGTTCGTTGGCCTGTCCGGGGTGCGCCCGGCCGGGGCATGCGCGGCCTCGTAGGATCCGGGACCGGTTCGGTGCGGGGCTGACGTGCGCGGGGCTGGAGATGGCCGCCGGCGGCTGGGGGCACCGCCGGATCGCCGCCGAACTGGGGCGTCCCGCGGACACGGTCGGTCGCTGTTCACGACAGTGCTGGTGGCCTTGACCGATGATCCGGTGCCGCCGCCACCTGCCGGGTGACGGATCGCGGACGCGGTGGTGGCGGTTGCCGTGGCGGCGGAGGTGGCCAGGCGCCGTTGGAGCCAGGAGGGCCTGGTGACCGGGCGTTTCGCATGCCGGGTCAGCCGCGCCGCCCTGCCGGCACCAGCGGCCGACCCCAGGTAGCCGGCACCGGGTCCGCGGGAGCGGGAAACTCGCTTGCCGCCCGTCCGCGGGGTCGGTCAGGATCTGCGGCATGATCTCTCGCCTCTGCAGCCACCGTCCGCACACCACCACGCCTGCAGAGGATCACGACCGTGAACTACACCGTCCGCGAGTACACGCCCGCCGATGAGACCGCCTGGCTGCACTGCCGGGTGCTGGCCTTCTTGACCACCGCCTACTTCGACGACGTCCTGCAGGCCAGGCCCGGCACGTCGGGCCCGGGCCTGGACCTGGTCGCGGTCGACGAGCACGACCGCATCGTCGGGATCATGGACACCAGCGTCGAGGGCCATCTGGCCACCATCGACACCGTCGCAGTCCACCCCGACCACCAGCACCGCGGCATCGGCCGCAGACTGCTGGAGAAGACCCGCTCGCGGGCCCGGGCCGCCGGGGCTTCCACGCTGGACGCCTGGACACGCGACGACGCGGACACCCTGGCCTGGTATCGGGCGATGGGCTTCGCCGAGAGCGACCACTACCTGCACGTCTACGCCAATCACTGCACCTCGTCCGGTGAACCCGGCCACGCGATCGAGGCTGCCCGAGCAGGCCTGCGGCCCATCGCACTGTTCCTGCACGCCACGCTCGCCGACGAAGAGCGACTGCGGGGCGAGTTCGCCCGGGTCCACGTCTGCCGCCGCTTCTCCACGCCGGTCTGAGTCCGGCTCGCCCGCCGTCCCGCAGCCGCCCGGAGCCGGCCGCAGGACGGCGGGCGTCCGTGGGCGTGATGGCGCGCCGCCCCGGCCGTGCCGGGGCCGCGGGCGGGGCCTGGTCCGGGCCGGTCCGGTCGTCACACGAGCGGACCTCCCTTCGGGCGTGGCACAGCGGCCCGGAACCCCACCAAGAGGGTGCGGCCGAGGGTCGTCTCCCCGAGGGCCTCGGAGGCTGCTCAGCGGTGGGACGGGCGCCGATGGCGCGACATGCGTCGCAGCAGGGCGACATTGGCGATCGCGGCGCAGGTCAACAGGGCCACGTTCAGAGTTGCGCTGCCGAGGCTCAGCCAGCCGGCCTCCGTCCCGTCCGGGCCGGCGGCAGGAGCCCAGATCGAGCCGATCGCCGAGATCGCCGCATAACCCCCGTACATCGCCGGAAGGGCGACGGCGCCCGAGGGGAGGGTCAACGCGACGGCGGCCAGGTAGAAGGCAGCTCGTTCGTCGACGGCTCCCGCTACGGCCAGACCTCCGGTCAACACCACGTAAGCCGCTTCCGTGCATCTTCCGACCAAGCGCTTCATCTTCGCCCCCAACGCGCGCGCTTCGCCCCCTGGGACCAGGGTAGTGCGGGCTTTCCGGCGACTGCCGGCACCTCACTTACCTTCCCTGCTTGGCCCGCTCCGCGGCGGAGCACGGAGGCCCGGAAGCCCACCGACTGCGGTGTCCCGCCACCGCGATGCCGGGACTTCCGCAACCAGCCTCCTGCCGAGGCGGAGCGCGGACAGTTTGTCCGTCGGCCAGTCCGATCGGTCGTTCATGAGCCTTCGTTCTTGCCCTATCCATGGAGGGACGGGGCTATGGGAGCATTCCCGCCGACGATGCAGCAGCGGCTCGGCCGGGAACTCCCAGCCGAGCCGCTGCTTGCGCTCCTAGCCGCACACGCCAGTGATCAGGTGTTGCGGCGATCCCGGGAATCCGCCGAGACGACGTCCGCCGGGCCCTCGCTCGGGGGTCAGCCGGCGGGGGTGGGCTCCGCCGGAGCCGGAGCCGGAGCCGGAGCGGGAGCCGGAGCCGGAGCCGGAGCCGGAGCGGGAGCCGGAGCCGGCACAGCACCCGGGGCCTGTCTCTTAAAACCAACATCCACGGCGACAGCAACGGCGGGT